>JAEUQD010000734.1 GCA_016789925.1 Bryobacterales bacterium
CCCCGCCCAGATCAAGCTTCGGACATCGCTTCTCTGTCCTGGCGGGCAAGGCGATGTTTCGGTTTACGGCCATCTGCTATTCATGTCCGCGGAAGCGATGAACGGACGCATCGACTGCGGCACGCAAGGCATCCCCGTACCCACGGGGTACAAACCCCCGCCTCCCCCACCGCCGCCGGCCGAAGGCGCCAAGCCCCCGCCGCGGCCACCCACGCCGCCCAGCCCCGACCGGTTCCGCGGCCTGCGCATCTTCGACATCCGCGATCTGTCCCGACCCAAACAATTAGCGGCTATCCAGAGTTGCCGCGGGTCGCATACCCACACCCTGGTCGTCGACCCCAACGACAAGGAGAACGTCTATATCTACATCTCCGGAATTGGACCGGTTCGCCAATCGGAAGAACTGGCGAACTGTTCGAGCGGTGAGCCCGCTAAGGATCCGAATACCTCACGCTTCAGTATCGACATCGTGAAGGTGCCGCTGGCTCACCCCGAACAGGCGAAGATTGTCAGCAGTCCGCGCATCTTTTCGGACGAAAAGACAGGAGCGATCGACGGCCTGTGGAAGGGCGGCACCCATGGAGAAGGGACGCAAACCACCTCGGCGACCGATAAGTGTCACGACATCACCGTCTATTCGGCCATCGGGTTGGCGGCCGGCGCTTGTTCGGGTAACGGGATCCTGCTGGATATCTCCGATCCCCGGAATCCCAAGCGTCTTGACGCGGTCACTGACCCCAACTACGCTTTCTGGCATTCCGCCAGCTTCAATAACGACGGAACGAAGGTCCTGTTCACCGACGAGTGGGGCGGTGGCGGACAGCCCCGCTGCCGGGAAACCGATCCGATGCACTGGGGCGCGAACGCCATCTTCACCCTCGACAAGGGCAAGCTCACCCTGGCTTCCTACTACAAGATGCCCGCGCCGCAAACGGAAAACGAGAACTGCGTGGCCCACAACGGCTCCCTGATCCCGATTCCCGGGCGCGACGTCATGGTCCAGGCGTGGTACCAGGGCGGCATCTCCGTGGTGGACTTCACCGACGCCTCGCATCCTTTCGAGATCGCCTATTACGACCGGGGTCCCACCGACGACACCAAACGGGGCATGGGCGGCCATTGGTCCACCTATTGGTACAACGGCTACATCTATGGCGCAGAGATCGCCCGCGGTATCGACGTCTTCAAACTGGTGCCGAACCAGTTCCTCACCCAGAACGAAATCGACGCCGCCAACCAGGTCCATTTCGACGAGTTGAATATCCAGAACCAGCCGAAGATCACCTGGCCCTCCAATTTCATCGTCGCCCGCGCCTATGTCGACCAGTTGAAACGCAGCGGCGCACTGCCAACACAACGGATCGAAGCGGTGACAATAGCCATGGCGGAAGCCGAAAGCACCCGCTCCAACCGCAAGACCGCCGCGCGGCTCAAGACGTTGGCGGAGGGTCTGGAAAAGGATGCCGCCGAAGTGAAGTCGCCCGCCGACAACCCGCGTCTTCGCGCCTTAGCCGCCATCCTCAAGAACTCCGTCAAGTCACGCCGCTGAACTACCCGGATCGGTTCGAGCCGCCCCCGTCCACCTCCCACACGGGTTCGCCGCCGAACGCGCGTTTGTGGAGTCAGTGTTGAGCATCGCCATTCGCCTCGCATACAATGCATGCACGGCAAGCCATGCAAACGTTGAAGCCGGGAGCGCGGGTTGGTCCCTACGAACTCGTCTCGCCCGCCGGTGCAGGCGGCATGGGCGAAGTGTGGAAGGCTCGCGACACGCG
>JAEUQD010000741.1 GCA_016789925.1 Bryobacterales bacterium
CACGTGTCGCGAGTGGATTTGGTGGGCGCGATGCCGAAGGCGGAGTTGCAGGATAAGGCCAACACGGTGGGTCCGGTGCTGTTCCGCGATGCGTCGGCGTTCCGGATTCCCGATCCGGGGTCGAACGGCATGGGCCGCAACATGTTTCGAGGACCGGGCTACTGGAACGTAGATATCGGTTTGCAGAAAATGATCGACCTGTCGGAGAAACTGCGGCTCCAATTCCGAATGGAGACGTTCAACACGTTTAACCAGGCGAATTTCGAGACTCCGTCGGCGTCGAGCGGGGGGTCGAACCGGATCACACAGCCGCGGTTTGGGGAAGTGTGCTGCACGGCGGTTGCACCGAATTCGACGCAAAACATCATTCAGACGGGCGAGAGTGCGCGGGTGGTGCAGTTCGCGTTGAAGATGCTCTTTTAGTGTTTTGCCTCATCAGGGGAATCTGTGGGCACTGGCAGGTTCGAATGGCGGCTGGAAGCTCGACTCGCACAACCGCCGAGCCCCATGCCGGATAGCGCAGCCTGGGCTCTTTTATGCTCGTGGCCAGTTGGCTTCGGAACCGGTTTTTCCTCCCCGGTCTACACTGCGCCGTCAGCGAGGATCTATCTGCGCGAACAGCGAGGCAATATCGGGTCACGAAACATTCTCGTGCGCTTCTTTGAATGGTCAAAAGGGTTCCTTTCGGTTGTCCTTGGCAATAGGCCCAAAACGTCATGGCGGCAGGTGACGGATGTTCCCTTGGCTAAACCACCTTTCCATCGCATAACAATTCTGTATGGGGGCGGCCCGTGAGCCGACGTCGAGCCTTCGTCGGCCGCGCTGGACGCTTCGCGCGAGCGCGCTGACTTGCTGGACGCTGAGCTGCCGTCTTCTGACTGACTGGAACGAGACTTCGGTGACCCCATGTTCGGAAAGTTTCAGAAAGACGCCAGACAAACTTCATGAAATGACTCCGCAACTTTGACAAGCTGGCCTTAGAGGAGTTGTTAAGATGAATGAAGAAAATTTCTCCAAATTGGAACGGATCGTGATCCGACTGAGCGGACTCATTTTGCTGATGATTGTTGCTTTCAAGATCATCCTGGCCGAAGTGGCCTCGGTCTTCAGGTAGCCCTATGATTGTTTTCCGAAGCCGGGACTCACGTTTTCACCTGGACGTCCGTGCCCGCCAACTCCGAAAAGTAAATTCCGAGCCGCAAGTAGAGATTTCACTATCGCGAAAACAATGGGAAGTCTTGCGATACCTTGCGGAACGGCACGGAGTAGCGGTAACCCGAGACGAACTTCTGAGAGGAGTCTGGGGTTCTGACGGTACCAATGTCGGGGGCGCCAGCCTCGATAAGGCAATAAGCGAGATCCGAAAGGCGATTGGCGATCAAGAGCCATTCGAGACCATTGTCACAATTACCGGCAGCGGGTATCGGTTCGCGGCTGTGGTGGAACGCATTATGGACTCAGCTCAATCGATGGCTTCGCTTGATCCGTACGCTACTGTCCCACCATGGCCGGTTAAGTTTTTCGAGCGGCCAGACATATTAGATCCTCTGCGGGAGAAACTCGTGGGCGAAAGGGGCATTGTTGGCATCACCGCAGTGGAAGGTATGGGTGGGGTGGGAAAAACTCTGATCACAATCGCCTTGTGCCATGACCCGCAGGTGCGGCAGTTGTTTTCTGACGGGATCGTGTGGTGCACAATCGGCAAAGAACACAGAGTTCAATTCGGAGAACGCGTTCAATTCATTGCCCATGCGCTCAACATAGCCTATCCGAGTTACTCCACAGCGGAATACCAAAGCCTGCTGAAGGATAGATCCGTGCTGGTAGTCCTGGACGATGTGTGGGGGGTGACTGATGTTGAGCCTTTTCGCACGCCTGCTGGGCGATCTAGGCTTCTGTACACTTCCCGCAATCGAGACATAGCTGGACCATTGGGAGCGGAAAATCAGGATGTAGGAGTGTTGGAACCGGAACAGGCCCGGCGCTTCTTGGAAAGCTGGTCTGGCCGACAGAAGAATCCACCACCGGAGCCCTTCGCCTCTGAGATTTTGGACCAGTGTCGAGGCTTGGCTCTTGGGTTGGCGATGGTGGGTGGCGCCTTAAAAGGTCAGCCGGATTCAGAATGGGAGAGCACCCTAGATGACCTCAGGAATGCCCGCTTAAAAGAAGTGGGTGCGCGACCGGGTGGTTATGCCTATCAGACGCTACATGCCGCTATCGAGGTCGGCGTGAGTGCACTGCCACTTGAGGACAAGGAGCGCTATTCGAAACTCGCGATTCTATTGGAGGATTTTCCCGCGCCGCTAGTCTTGCTACAGCAGTTATGGGGAGGTGACCAGCGCAAGGTCCAACGTTCAATGCGACTGCTGGTGGACCGCTCGCTGGCCCGCCGCGTCGGCGAAGCCATTCAACTGCATGATTTTTTATTGGACTATCTCCGCGAAGAGTATGCTTATCCGAGTGCCTTAGCCCTCGTGCGCCGATCTTTTCTGCTCAGCTCACATGTCATTCAGAAGCATCCAGAGGAATTCGGGGCACAGCTAACTGGTCGGCTACTGGCCTTTCGAGATGATCCCGTTATTGCAATCTTTCTCGAACAGTTTCGCTCAACAACACCTCGACCGTGGCTTTGCCCTCTGTGGCCAAGTTTGACTGGGCCGGGGTGGGGTACTCAGAGAATTTTGGAAGGGCATTCGGACGCGATCAGAGCCGTAGCGATCACGCCCGACGGCAAGCGCGCCATTTCTGGATCTCGGGACAACACTCTACGGGTCTGGGATTTGGAAGGTCGGCAAGCACCTCGCGTGCTGGAAGGCCACACAAACGCTATTCGGGCGGTGGCAATCACGGCGGACGGCACGCGTGCGATCTCCGGATCCGAAGACCGCACGTTGCGGGTGTGGGATCTGGAAGGCCAACAAGCACCTCGCGTGTTGGAAGGCCATACGGGCCAGATTGATGGAGTAGCGATCACCGGGGATGGAAGGCTGGCGATCTCCGGATCCCAAGACAAGACTCTACGGATTTGGGATTTGAAAGATCAGCAGGCGCCGCGCGTGCTAGAAGGCCACACAGGCGGCATTAATGGAGTAGGGATCACCGCGGATGGAAGGCTGGCGATCTCTGGATCCGATGACGACACTCTACGGGTCTGGGATTTGGAAGGCCCGCAAGCCCCTCGCGTGCTGGAAGGCCACACATCCACGGTTATGGCGGTAGCAATCACGGCGGACGGCAAGTGGGGGATCTCCGGATCCATAGACCGCACGGTGCGAGTCTGGAATTTGGAAGGCAGGGAAGCACCCCGCGTGCTGAAAGGCCACACAAACTCTATCCGGGCCGTAGCGATCACGGCCGACGGCAAGTGGGCGATCTCCGCTGCGGATGACACGACCCTGAGGGTTTGGGATTTGGTGGGTCAGCAAGCGCCACGCGTGCTGAAAAGTCACGGAGGCAGATTGAGGGGAGTATCAATCACAGCCGATGGCAAGCGTGCAATTGCCGGCTTCGATGGCAAAATGCTTCGGGTGTGGAATCTGGAAGGCCAGCCAGCGCCAAGGGCGCTGGAGGGGCATTCGGGGGAGATTGTAGTGATATCAATCACTGCTGATGGGAAGCGCGCTATCACCGGTGCCGATGATGACACACTACGGATCTGGGACCTTGAAGGCCAGCATGCACCTCGCGTACTAGAAGGCTATCGGGACAGCTGGCTCAAGACAATCGCAATCACGGCCGACGGCAAGCGCGCGATCGCTGCGGTCTTTGGAGCAGTACTGCGGGTGTGGGATCTGGAAGGTCAGCAAGCACCGCGGGATCTGAACTTAACAGGGTACAAAGGGCGGATCAGAGCTGTAGTTATTACGGCTGATGGCAGGCGCGCAATCACCGAACTTGAGGGCAACAAACAGTTGTGGTTGTGGGATTTGGATGGCCAGCAAGAACCCAGAGAGCTGAAAGGCCATGTGGGCGGCACGTTAAAGGCACCGCTAGCGATCACGCCTGACGGCACGCGCGCAATCGCTGGCTCCTATGACAATACCTTACGGGTCTGGGATTTGGAAGGCCAGGAATTACCGCACGTGCTGGAAGGCCACACGAACAGAATCCGGACGGTAGCGATCACGGCGGACGGCAAGCGTGCGCTCACTGGCTCCAATGACAATACCTTACGGGTCTGGGATTTGGAAGGCCGCGAAGCACCGCGCGTGCTGGAAGGCTATAGCAACGGGGTCAATGCGGTAGCGATTACGGCTGATGGCAAGCGTGCGATCACTGGCTCCAATGACAATACCTTACGGGTCTGGGATTTGGAGCGAGGTCGGTGTCTAACGCAGTTCACATGCGATTCTCCTGTCTCAGTATGCGCCGCTGCCGGTGGCCGAATTGTGGCAGGTGATGTCGGTGGAAACCTTCACGTCTTTGTTTTGGAGGAGTAGCGTGTCACTTTGCAAATTCGCTGGCGTAAGGCCTTGCACGCGGGTTCGAACAGTCCTTTTCCGACGGCAACGGCGGGACCTTGGGAAGTAAACTGGGTCACTGAGCAGACTACGCGTGAGTAGTCGTAGCGGGGGCAAGGGGTGCTGATTCCTACGAAGTCGCTTGGGAAATCGAGGGAAACCTGCGTCCCAAGGTAAACTCGCGTGAAGTCGCGCAGCGTTTACCGACACCCCGCGGATTCCCCCGTGGGCAACGTGCTTCCTCCCAGGACTTCTTCCCTTGAAATCGTGGACGATCTCCCAAGGGGCTCTGCTTGTCGCCAAGAAATGAACAAGGCCATCGAGAGCTACTGAAGAACTGGCGCCAGCAGAGCATGCGTTCCCGCATCGAGCCCATGAAGAAGATCGCCCGCTCATTGCGTCAACATCGAGAGTTCATCCTCAACTGGCACCATGAGGGATTTTTCGGGCTTCAGCGCTAACCGCGCGCCGGGCCGCCTCTGGCGGAGCGGCTGTATGCGAGTAGCTGGTATGCTGAGCGGCGATGCTGACACGCCGCGCGTTTGCTCTCAGCCTGGGTGCCGCCGGGCTGAACGCCCAGTCCAGACGGCCCAATGTCCTGTTCGTGTCGGTGGACGACATGAACGACTGGGTGGGATGCCTGGGCGGGTATCCGGGTGTGCAGACGCCGAACATCGACAGGCTGGCGCGTCGCGGGGTTTTGTTTCGCAGCGCGCACTGCGCATCGCCGTTGTGCAATCCGTCGCGCACG
>JAEUQD010000763.1 GCA_016789925.1 Bryobacterales bacterium
TCAAGCCCAGCAAGGAACTCAAGGATCTGGTGAACGGCGGCGAAAGCCCCGACGTCGACCTCGACGACGACGGCGACGATTCTCTGGACTAAGCAGTGGACCGGCTCTGGAGCCCCTGGCGTTACCAGTACATCTCCAAAACCGCTGATTCCTCATCCTGCATCTTTTGTGACAAGGTCCGCGGCGTCGCCGACGACGAGAATCTCGTTCTCTTTCGCGCCGAACATAACTTCGTCCTGCTGAATCTGTTTCCCTACACCAACGGTCACCTGATGATCGCCCCGTATGGCCACGTGGCTACGCTGTCCGAACTCGACGCCCCGGCCGCCACGGAACTGATGCGCCTCGCCCAGCGCGCCGAAACCCTCCTCCGCGAACGGTACAACGCCCCCGGCATCAACCTCGGCATGAACATCGGCGCCTGTGCGGGAGCAGGTGTCGCCGGCCACATTCACCTCCACGTCCTGCCCCGCTGGCCCGGCGACGCCAATTTCATGACCACCGTCGGCGAAACCAGGGTCCTCCCCGAAGATCTCTCCGATACCTTCGCTAAACTCCGTCACGGCTGGTAAGGGTTTCCCCCGAGTTACTTCTTCTCCGTTTGCCCCCACACTGTTGCCATGGCCGGTCTTGCCGGACTCGTTTTGCTCTCCGCCAGCATTGCCACCGATGCCGTCCCCTTGCGCCAAACCTGCGACCACGACGCCCCCACGCTCGCCCAACTCCGTGCCGGCGAGCCCATCGACATCCGCTTCGCCGTCAATGGCGACCTCGGCAATTGCTACAAGGTCGCGCTCCTCCGCGACGGCAAGCCCTTCGAAGGATACGTTCCCGCCGCCGCCATCCACGGCCGCGACGAATTCGACCAGGCCCGCGCCTCGGCCCGCACGATCGAAACCGTCAAGGCCACGCCCGCTACCACCCAAAGCGGAGCCCTGGTCCCCCGCGCCCTCCACTCCATGCAAGCCGCGCGCTTTGAAGAAGCGCTCGAACTCCTCGAGCAAGCCATGCGCAATGGCCAGCGCGACGCCAGTGTCCTCGCCTTGGCGGGCACCGCCGCTCTTCGTGCGGACCGCGCCAAAGACGCCGTCAACTACTGGCAGGCCTCGCTCGCCCTCGCGCCCAACCCGTTGATCGAGCGTCAGCTCAAACACGCCCAGCGCGAAGTGGCCGCCGACCAAAGCGAACAGCGCCTCGTCGGCGTCCGCTTCCATCTCCGCTACGACAGCAAGACCATCACCGCCGAACAGGCCCGCTCCCTGCTGCCCGTCCTCGACCAGGAATGGGCACGCGTCTCCGAACAGCTCGGCTGCCGCGCCGATGAGCGGATGGCCGCCATCATCCAATCCCGTCAAGATTACTTACGCACAACGAATGCCTCGGAATGGAGCGGCGGCCAATACAGCGGCCGTATTCACGTCGCCCTGCTCGAACCCACTGTCACCGGCCGCACCCGCCAAGCGTTAGCTCACGAAATCGTCCACGCCTGCCTCGCGCAGATAGGCGACTGGCCCGGCTGGTTCCACGAAGGTCTCGCCCAGAAGTTATCCGGGCAGACGCTCGACGCCGCCGCCCGCGCCCTCATCCAGCAAATGGCTCGCTCCAGGCAACTGCCCTCGCTCGCCCACATGGGTCCCACCTTCTCCCGCATGAGCGCCCGCCACGCTCAAGCCGCCTACGCCACTGCCTTGGCAGCCGGCGAACTCCTCTTTCAACACTACGGTCCCGATGGTGTCCGCAGCCTCCTCCAAAGTCCCGAACGTCTCCCCCAAATCACCGCCGACCTCGACCGCCTCCTTCGCCAATAGAGTAATCTCTCATGTATGACCCGCCGCCACTTCTCCCTGGCGCTTGCCGCCGCCACTGCTCCAACTTCCAAGACTCCCCTCTGCGGCTTCTCCAAGCACTTCCAGTGGTTGCCCCTCCCCGAAGCCGCTAAGCTGGCCGCTTCCATCGGCTACGACGGCTTCGATCTAACCCTCCGCAAAGGCGGCCACATCGAGCCCGCCCGCGTCACTGGCGACCTCCCTAAAGCCGTCGAACAAGTCAAGGCCGCGGGCATTGCCGTCCCCATGGTCACCACCGACATTGTCGATCCCCAGTCCCCACATGCGGAAACAGTCATCAAAACACTCTCGCAGTTAAGCATCAAGCGCTACCGCTGGGGCGGCTTCCGTTACGACTACGCCAAACCCATCCCGCCCCAACTCGAAGACGCCCACCGCCGCTCCAAAGACCTCGCCGCCCTCAACAAACAATACGGAGTCTGTGCGATGTATCACACCCACTCCGGCCGCAACCAACTCGGCGCTTCCATGTGGGACATCTGGTACGTGCTCCGCGGCCTCGACCACAGCGCCGTCGGCGTCAACCTCGACATCGGCCACGCCACCGTCGAAGGCGGACTCGGCGGCTGGATCAACACCACTCTCCTGCTCGCCCCCATCACCCGAGGCATCGCCGTCAAAGACTTCTACTGGAACAAAACCGCCCGCGGCTGGTCACCCCGCTGGTGCGGTCTCGGCGAAGGCATGGTCGACTTCACCCAGTTCCTCAAGATGCTCAAACAAGCCGGCTTCGAAGGCCCCGTGCAGGTTCACATGGAATACGAAGAACTGGGCGCGGCCCACACTGGCAAATCCGCCAGCACCATTCCGCAGGACGAATTCGTCCGCCTCTGCAGGCGCGACCTGGATAACTTCAGGCGCTTTCAGCGCGAAGCCGGTTTCTGAACTATGCAAACTGTTGATTATGCTAACCTGTCACCTGGAACCGCATGCCCGATAACAGTTTCGATATTGTCTCTGAAGTCTCGATGCCCGAAGTCGTCAACGCTGTCCAGCAGGCCTTGAAGGAGGTCCACCAGCGCTTCGACCTCAAGGATTCGAAATCCGATATCCAACTCAACGAAAAAGAGCGCACCCTGACCATCACCAGCCAGGACGACTTCAAACTCAAAGCCGTCGTCGACGTCCTCGAAAGTAAACTCGTCAAGCGCAAAGTTCCCACCAAGGCTCTCAATTTCGGTGAAGTCGAAAAGGCCGCCGGCTCCTCCGTCCGCCAGGAAATCAAACTCCAGCACGGCATCCCCATCGAAAAGGCCCGCGAAATCGTCAAGGCCATCAAAGACTCCAAGAAGAAGGTGCAAGCCTCCATCCAGGGCGACCTCGTCCGCGTCGCCGGTAAGGACCGCGACTCCCTTCAGGAGATCATCCAACTCCTTCGCGGCCGCGACTTCGGCATCGACATGCAGTTCACCAACTACCGCACTAATTAAACGATAATTGACGCATGAAACTCTTCGCCTTCCTGGTTGCGGCTACCCTCGCCCTCCTGGTCGCGACCCAGCCCACCGCCTCCGGTCAACTGGCCTTTCGCGACCTCTTTAACGGTAAGGACCTCACCGGTTGGGTAAACGTCAATACCGACCCCGACACCTGGAGCGTCAAGGACGGCATCCTCGTCTGCAAAGGCAAACCCATCGGTGTCATGCGCAGCGATCGCCAATACGAGAACTTCATCCTCCACATCGAGTGGATGCACAAGGAACCCGGCGGCAACTCCGGCGTCTTTGTCTGGAGCAACGCCCGTCCCGGTGAAAAGAACCGGCTCCCCAATGGCGTCGAAGTCCAAATGCTCGAACTCGACTGGCCGAAGCTCCACATCCGCGACGGCGTCGAGCCCCCCATCGCCTACGTTCACGGCGAAGTATGGGGTGTCAACGGCGTCAAGACCGTCCCCGACAACCCCCGCGGCGAACGTTCGAAATCCGTCGAGAACCGCTGCCTCCCCCGTAACCAGTGGAACACCTACGATGTCGTCGCCGTCGACGGCGTCATCAAACTCTCGGTCAACGGCAAATTCGTCAACGGCATCTCCAAATCCACGCAGAAGAAAGGCTATCTCTGTCTGGAATCCGAGGGCGCCGAAATCCACTTCCGCAACATCCGCATCATGGAACTTCCCCCCGGAGTCACCGCCCCCGAACAAATCGCCCCACCGCTGGATTGAAGATCGAGACGCGGCACGGGCTGACGATTCAGGGCAACTTCACGTTTGCCAAGAAACGTCGAACATCAATTACTTCGACCATGGCAACATCAACTACCGCTACCCGTATCTCTGCGCGACGGCAGGGCTACGCGACCAAGCTACGAGGCTTCAGCGGCAAGGCGTCGCGTACCCTCCCGATCTCGCGCTGCATCTGGTCGGCGGCAACCGGAGTTTCGAGGATCAGAGGTATATTCTCTGGGATGAGATGTGCAACCTCCTGGAAGGCGAGAATGGACGCGTACGACAGCGAATCGTGCCTGCTGCGTGTATTCACCTCGCTGACATGGACTTGGCTGAGTTTCGAGCCGAACTCGCGCAGAATCAGATAAGCTTCGGTCATCGTCGGATCGCACTGGCGGGCGTGCCCAATATCAAAGCAAAGCGACGCCTCGGGAAGCCGATCGAAGATCGAACTTAGTTCCCTCGCGGTGCGGCCAATTGCTTTCCGCTTGTCCATATTCTCGATGGAAAGCAGCGGTCCAAGCTCGCGCCAAAGAGAAAAATGAACAAGGGTGTCCGGGTGGATAACGATCGGCCACTTTCGCCAGGACTCCTGCCGTAAGCGCTCGAACGCGAACGGTTCCCAGCCCGGGTCAAAGTGACTAGGCGCATGCACCGAAACATAGTCGAATCCAGTCAAATCGAGTGAATCGAGGCTTTCCAGGAGAGGGAGCAACTCCCCCTGCCGCAAAGCGGAAAGTTCCACGACACGGCACCCTGCGTCGCGAGTCAGCCACAGTCCCCGCCGAAAATCCGCGAATGCAAGGGCGCCAGTTGAAAAGCCGATTAGTCTCATTCAGAACACCGCATAGGTCTTGGTCAAGGTATAAAGCTTGCTGTCCGAGTCGAAGAAGAACTCGAGTACAGCGTCCCGGAAGGAATGACTGAGGCTGCGCGCGTGCTGATAGATTGCGTCGTCGTCGGTCTGGTTCTCCTCCAGGTTTTCAAGATGAGCACGCTTAACCTCGTCTGCCAGGATGCCAAGAAACTCGTCGTAGGACCTGAAGATGGCCCTGGCCGTTTCGTCCAGGTGTGGGAAGCGCAGCAGAACTTCCGCCACGATCTCGAGCGGAGTTGAACGAAACTGTTCTCCGAGGTAGTCGACGACGACGGGTAGAGAATCTGGATCACAAAAGATCGCCTCCCGATCCTCCTCCGAAAGGTCCATGTAGAAGCGGTAGCAGATAAGCAGACCGGAAACGTAGATCAGCTTGCGTGACATCCGAAGCTTGATGTTCCGAATGGCCCATCCATGGCCCGCCCGCTTGCGCAGCTTGTAGGCGAAATCTACTGCCATCGTGCGCCAATATCTGGCGAAGTCGTTCAGGAGAAAGCGGGGAACCCGGTGAACGGATCCTCTCCATAGACCGCGATCTTCCTGTATATATCGACTCAGGATGTGACGAACCACTCGTTCATACGCATCCCGCCGGCCAACAGCGCGCGACTCAAGTAACAGAAGCAGACGGCGCGTCGTGTTTCGATTGGTGTCGTCTTCGCCGCCGATCTGATGGACCAACTCGTGACTAAACACCATCGAACCGAACGTTCCTTCGGTACCGGGTCGCTTCGGCGCGATCTGGTTGACTCTTCGATCGACTTCACGGAATAAGTCGTGATGACGAGGGTCGGCGGCGCCATCAATGAGAAGAGTCCAGTCGACATCGCTGCCCGACGTGAATTCGTCGCGCGCCAAAGAGCCTGAAACGACGATACTCGTGTCGTCCGAATCCAGACCGGCAAGAGCACTCATCAGGTTGTGCCGCGTCTTCTGGGCGAGCAACCGAGCTTGCCTCAGATGACGCCAGTCGTCTCCAAGCCTTTGCTCAAGCTGTTCGACCTTCGAGGCTGCTTCAGCCATATCGGATTATCCCACTGTCCGGCCTGTAGAGGTTACTTTTCCAGGTGGAAGTTGCCGACGAACATCGAGTCGATGCCGGACGAATAGAAACTGCGGACGGCATCGCGCGGTGTGCAGACCAGGGGGTCGCCGAAAAGGTTGAACGACGTGTTGTAGAGCACCGGTAGCCCAGTGGCCTTACCGGCCGCATGGAGGAGCGTCCAATACAGAGGGTTGTCTTCCTTGTGGACGGCGTGGATGCGAACCAGATTCTCACCGAGAATTGCGGACTCGAAGGTCGTGCGGTGCGCGGGTTTCACGACGCCGACGGTGGCCAGGAAGCGGGCGTTCGGCCCGGCTTCGAAGTACTCTGCGCAAAGTTCCGCGGGGACCGACGCGGCGAACTTACGAAACGCTTCGCGGTGTTTGATGAAGGCGTTCAGGTTCTCGGTGGAGTAGGGATTGAGAGGGGAAGCGAGAATACTGCGATTGCCGAGGGCGCGGGGACCGAACTCCATCGCGCCTTGCATCCAGGCGATGATCTTATGCTCGTTGAGTTCGCTGACGGCCGTCTCGACCAGTTCGCCGGTTGTGAGCAGGTATCGGAAGCTCAGCTTGCAGTTTTCGAGCACCTGCTTCACTTCCTCGGGCGTAAAGGCTGGGCCGAGGCAGAGGTTCTTGATGGAGGCGCGGGCAGTCTGGCGGGCGATGCTGTGCCAGGTGTAGAGGGCAGCTCCGATCGACGTGCCGGCATTGCCGCTGGCGGGCTGCACAAAGACATTTTCCCAGGCGCCGGACCGTTCGAGGGAGGCGACGAGGAGCGCGTTGAAAGCCAGGCCGCCGGCGAGGGCGAGGTTTTTGCCGGAACCGGCCATGTCGGCGACCGCCCGCTCGACCGCGCGCTGGACGCCGGCGGCCAGATGGGGGCGTAGCGGAGCGGAGATCTCGCCCTCGTCCGTCATGCCGATACGGCTGTAGAATTTACTCGAGAACGCACCGCGACCGAGGCGCTGGTTGTCGAGAAAAGAGCGGTCCAACCGGGGCCAACCACCGTTGGGGACACCCAGAATCGTTTCAAACAACTCGACGAAGCGATCGTCACCAGACATCGACAGCCACTGAACCTTGTGTTCGTCGGCATTTTGCTGATAGCCGAGTAGGGCGGTGACGCGGCTGTAGAGATCGCCGAGCGAGTCCGGGAAATAGAGTTCGCGGTCGAGATCAAGGTGAGGTCCGCGGCCGGTCCATCGTGCGCCGCAGCGAAGATCGCCTTGCCGGTCGAGCGACAGGACAGTGGCCTCATCGAAGGGAGACGCGAAGTAGGCCGAAGCGGCGTGGGCCGTATGGTGGTCGAGAAGGACCACTTGGGCGTTGGGGAACATGCCGCGGAGCTCGACGTGAACGGCTGTCTCCGGACCGGCACCGATGGGCCGGACCACGGCAACGTAATCGACCCGCGAACGCTCGACCCTGCCCGCGTTCAGGCAGGCGTCAATGGCCTCTTCGGGAACATCACCGACTCGCGTGTAGCGGGCGATCTTCCTTTGTTCGACGGCGGCGATCAGGTCGCCATCCTTAATCAGGGCGGCGGCCGCATCACTGAGGATGCCGCCAATGCCTAAAATGACCATTTCATCTCCCTTCGCGGTTTGTCGGACTCGAGAAGGGAGGGCGTAGGACGTACCCGAAGCATCAATCTTTTATTGTACCGGGAGCATCAGGCGGCGGTCATTTTCGCATGCCGCAGGTTGTGTTGAAAAACGTGCCGCCGTTCATGTTCAAGCCAATCTTCGGCCCGCGCAGCAGTTTGCCGTTGGCTTTCTGGAGTGGTCCGGAAGAGAAGACGATCTTGCCTGAGGGCTCGATGGAGTACTTGCCCGCGTTGCCCTTCTGATCCTGATAGCTGTCGGACCCGGTGATGTGAACATCGAGGAACATGTAGTTGAGAGTCGTGCCCGCGAGGCTATAGCACTTATAGACGCCGTTCACGAGTTTGTCTGAGGTTTCGCGGCTATCGCCTTCGGGCCGGAGCATCCAAAATAGTGTGGCCACCTCTTTACTCGTGCTATCCCACAGAACAGTGCACATGCTCCCGGTAGCCTTCGTGATCTTGCCGGCCTCGT
>JAEUQD010000770.1 GCA_016789925.1 Bryobacterales bacterium
GCGCCGCAAGCGCCGGCTGGTACAGTTTGTGCGCGAGCGTGTTCACGACTTCGCGGTGCAGCGCAAGTCATCGGCCGCCGAAGTAAGGCGACTGTCGGAAGTGCTCGATCCCGACGCGTTCACGATTGGTTTTGCGCGGCGTTTTGCGACCTACAAACGAGCGACACTCCTGTTCCGGGACGTGAACCGGCTGAAGCGAATCCTCAATAATCCGGACATGCCCGTGCAGGTCGTGGTTGCCGGCAAGGCCCATCCGAAGGATCAGCCCGGGAAGGCGCTCATTCGCGAAATCTACAATCTCTCCCGGGATCCGGAATTGTCCCGCCGAATTGTCTTTCTGGAAGACTATTCCATTCAGGTCGGGCGCGAACTGGTGCAGGGGGTTGACCTGTGGCTGAACAACCCGAAGCGCGGGGAAGAGGCGTGCGGCACTTCGGGGATGAAGGCGGGTATCAACGGTGTGTTGAACCTGTCGATTCTCGACGGCTGGTTCGATGAGGCTTTCGAGTATTCCGGAGGATGGGCGATCGGCGACCGTGTACCCTATTCGGAGGACCAGGACGAGATTCACGCGTCGGCAATCTATTCTTTGCTTGAGAACGAGCTGGTGCCGATGTATTTTCGCGACCGCGACCGGGGCGTGCCGGTGGAATGGATGCGGAGGGTGAAGCAGTCCCTTCAATATCTGTCGCCGCACTTCAACTGTTCGCGCATGGTGAGCGAGTACAACAGCCTGCTATACATGCCGGCTCATCAAGCATGGACGAACGTGGCGGCGCACGAATTTCAGCCCGCGCGGGACAAGGTGAGCTTCGTGCGGCGCGTGAATGAGGTCTGGAATCGTGTTCACTTCGTCGAAGTTTCTCCCAAACTGGTGAACCCCGTGCGGAGCGGCGACTCGATCATGTTGCGCGCGGTGGTCCACCTGGCTGGCCTCAGCCCGGACGACGTCCACCTGGAGGCCGTGATCGGAAGGGTGGGCGTGGAAGGGCATTTGGAAGACACAACCATTCTGTCGGTGCCGCACTGTGAACACAGCGGCGACACACATATCTTCGAGCGGGAATATGTTCCCGAGCAAACGGGCCGGCTGGGTTATGCGGTCCGGGTTTCGCCGAACCACTCGGTTGACCCGCTGACGCAGCCGTGTAACTCGTATATGAAGTGGGCGTAGGCTAGCGGCAGAGTCCGCCGCGCAGGCCTTGCTCGGGGTGGCAGAGCCGCAGTTTCGGGACAAACGAGGGCGTGCAGGGCTGTTGCACGCCCCAGCATTGGTCAGACTGGGCGGGTGTGAAGTAGTCGAAACCGATGCCCCGTTCCCGCCGGGTTTGTCCCTGATGATGCCTGATCCGGTTTGGGCGAAGTGTGCGGTCGAGGGAGAAGGTTGGTTCCTTCAGCCCGAATATTCGCCGGTAGGCCTGTTCGTGGGACCACGAGTTCGCCAGCAAGCCGAGTGCGCCCAGGGTTGCCAGGCCGAAGGCTGAAATACCCCTCCAACCAAGGTTCAGACTGGTCCCGGCCAGTGCATAGCCGCAAAGGGCGGCCAGGTACCCGAGAGCGAAGCGGAAGTCCGGCGCGGCCGCGAAGACATAGAGCAGCCCTCCCAATGCACACCAGGCGCCGTAGTCCCACTGCCTGCGCCAAGCGGCCACGAGGAGGCTCATGATAGTCAGCGTCATCAGGTGCGCGTTCCAGTGCCTGACCACCCATCCACCCACCCAATCCATTCGTAGGAGGGATGCGTTGGTCATCTCGCCACGCTCCCAGCGGGCCCAGTTGGACGTCTCCATCTGGACGGGTCTCGCGTAGGTGCGGGCGTCGGCGTCCAGGCAGGCTATCGCGGACGGATAGAGTGGACAGCCGGTGGCTACGAGGTTAGCCGCGATAGGAGGCAGAAGCAGCACGGCCGCGATCAGGCAGGTACCCAGCTTGCGCTCCCTCCACAGCACTGGAATCGCCCAAAGGGCTACCAACGGCAGGGCGGATAGCTTAATGCCGGCCGCCCCACCCGCCAGGAGGAGGGCGACTGACGCCGGGGCCGCCGAGGCGAGCACGGCGGCCAGCGCCACGGGCCAGTTGGGCGACAGAGAGACTTCAAACCGCTGGGTGAGCCCGCCGAACAAGAAGCAGAGCAGATAGGCCGCGACAAAGTATCCATCGCGGGGGCGGGCTGGTCCGCGGAGCCAACGGCTCAAAACGATTGCGAAATGGTACATCGCCAGGGCCATCAGCAGCCCATTCAGGATGGCCGCGGTTCGTCCGTCGAGCCATCCTTCGTCCAGCGCCGCCGGCGCCGCAATCCAAGCGCTCGAAAACCCGAAACGGTGGTGAAGCAGCGCCTGATTGGGAACTGTTCCGATTTCATCGAGCCATTGCAGGAGGGGATAGTGGTACAGGCCCGTGTCGTACAGCATCACCGGGCCGGAGGAACTCCAGGCATTAGCAGCCAGCATGACACCTAATGGCCACCAGCCGGGGCGGGGAAGCGATGGCCGCCGCCAAGCCCACAAGACTGCCGGGATGAGCAGCCACACGGCCGCGAACTGCCACCACGTCAGGGGAGCGAACAACGAAATTACGAGAAGGGGCGCGGGCAGCACCAGAAGGCCGATGACCGAGGCATAACAAAACGGCTCGTCTGTTTCGTCGACGCGAACCAGGGACGCACCGGTGACGGCCGCCGCGCCCAGAAACCCCACCCACAGCACCAGCAGTGTCAGCACCTAGTTGATCCTGGTGATGCGCCGGCCGCTGAGCAGGAGGCGCATGAATTCGTCGATCCCGTAGAGGTGATCAACGTGGTCGGGCGCGGAGTTCCCGGCAAAACCTTGCACTTCGAGCCCTCCTCGTTTCACTTCGGAGAGCTGCTGCATACCGACGGGACCCCACTTCAAGACCGGCCACCGTGCGGCTCCGATTTGGCGCACGACGTAATCGGCCGTCTCGGTGGTTGACGCGAAAGTGCCTGGAAAAACCTCGGAGTGGGTGACCAGGAGCCTCTTGCGGCCTGCAACCGCGTCGTGTGCGAGCTGCACCCAGATCTCCAGGTCCGAAGGGGTCAACTCCGATTCGACGGGACCGGGCGAGCCGCTGACATAGCCGGCGTGGATCGAGTCCAGCACAAGCACCCGCTCCACCGCGGTATAAGCCGGTGGTTGCCGGAGAATCTCACGAATCGCTCCGTAGCCGGCACTCCAACTGGAGAGGATCAGGGGCCCGAAAGTTATTCCCGCCTGTTGTCCCGCTTCGTCGACCAGGCGGCGGATTCCGTCGGGATCCGTGAAGGGCTGCCCATAGACCGAAGAACCCGCCCCGAGTTGGACTGTAACCACGGGCAGGCGGCGCAGCCGTTTCGCCGCGATTTCGACGACAGTCGGGGCGCCATGGAAGTGGATCCAGAGCGGCATCCGGTCGCGCAGTTTGAGTCCGTCGGGTAGATAGAGTGTCCCCAGGGTGAGCGTGCGGCGGTCGCCGGGCGGAGCCACGGGCTCAACGCGCCGGTGGGCTCTCGTGTGTTCGACCATGGGCGACGGATTCTGCCTGGATTGTGCCGCCGCCAGGCTCGTGAGCACGCTCGCTAACGCGAGGACGTAACCAGTTTGCTTTCGATCCACAGCAACACCACGAGGAGGAACACCATCAGAGTCCCCAGGACCGGGACGAGCATGACGGTTCGGATGCCCCAGAGGTTGGCGAGATATCCCAGACACCACGGGGCTAGCAGTCCTCCGGTAATACCGAAAGAAAGGAGTCCGTTGAAAAAACCAGGGTGGTAGTCAGGCAGGCGATTGCCGATTTTTTCAACAACGAGAGGATAGATGGTCGCGAAGCCGCCTCCGAGGAAGAGAATCGCCATCCAGGCGCCAAACTGATTATTCGTTGTGGCCAGAATGATGGCCCCGAGAACCGCTGACAGAGTACTGCCGAACAGGATCCAGCCATGCGACACGCGGACCAGTAATGCCTGGGTCACGATGCGCCCCAGCAGCAGGGCCAACCAATAAAAGGCCAGCATCCCCAAACCGGTAGCCGGGCTGACACCTACCCGGTGAACCAGTAAAACGGGTAGCCATCCCGCCACCGACCATTCGTTCCCAAACTGGAAAAACAGCAACAGGCTGAACAGAACAGCACCCGGGCTCCGGACCTCGAGCCAGATATCCCTGAGTCCTTTGGTGACATGGGGAACGGGCGGAGCGAAGCTGGAGCGGGCAAAAACTACAGCTGCAAAGAGCGGGATCAAGGACAGCAGAAACAACATGCTGGCGGGTGTGTAGACGTAATAGGCGAGCCAGACAATCAGCACCACCGCCAGGCAGCCCAAGCCGAACGAAACGCCCGCGAGGTTGACGGTGGCGGCCGGATCGCGTTCATATACCTTGGAAATGGACTGAAATGCCGCTGCGTTCAAGAGCCCGGCGGCTATACCGACCAGCAATGTCCCGGCGAACCGCCACATCCAGGAAATGGGCGGAGCGGCGATGCCGAGCCAAACAAAGGCCACGCCGGCCACTCCGCAGCCGAGGACGATGGCGAACCGGGTGCCCCGGCGGGATACCACGAAGCCGCCGATCTTGACCGCGGCCAGGACTCCCAGAATGACCGCCAGGAAGTAGCGGCCCACTTCCACGAAGTCGTAGCTCAAATGGTATCCCCAAACGGGCAGAATCGCGCCCGGGAAAGCCATCAGCATGCCGGAGAGGAAAAACACCGGGAAGGCAGTACGGGTGGAAGCCGCTTGAAGAGATGTGTGGCTCCCCGTTTGGGACGCGGCCGCCGAGGGGAGGCTGGAAGTCACCTAAACATTGTAACTGAAGGGAAATGGGACCTTGCCGGATGGCTACGGAAAACAGAAGACGGACGAGTGTAAAATCCGAAAAATCGGATTGCTGGCTGGCAACTGAGCTTGGAATCAATCAGATAGGGGTGGTTCTTGGATTGCTCCACAAGTGTCGGGTCAACTGAGGTCAGATTTCTTCTTTGGTGTAGGTTGCCTCCTTTTTCCAAAGGCGCGCCCCAGCCGTGTTTGACGTCTGGGGCGTTTTTTTCCCGCCCCTTTGTTAAGCTGGTATTGATCCCCGCCGCATGGATTTTCTTTCCGGTCTTAATCCGCAACAACAACAAGCCGTCGCGCACGTCGAAGGACCACTGTTAATCCTCGCCGGTGCAGGCAGTGGTAAGACGCGCGTGGTGACACACCGGATCAGCCACCTGATCAGCAATCACCACGTCAGCCCGGAATCGATCCTGGCAGTGACGTTCACGAACAAGGCCGCGGCGGAGATGCGCGAACGAGTCGAGAAACTGCTGCACGGCTCGATTCCACCCGGCCGCGGTCCGAACCTTTTCACGTTTCACTCGTTCTGTGTTCGTTTGCTGCGGCGGGACGGCGCGCCGCTAGCGGACCTCCGTCCGGGGTTCAGCCGCCAATTCCTCATCTACGACGATGACGATCAATTAGCGCTGCTGAAATCGCTCTACAAGCAGTACGATATCGACGATAAGTCTTTGCCTCCACGGCAGTTGTTGTCTTTGATTTCGGCTGCCAAGAATCGCCGTGAAGGTCCGGAAGAACTGCTCAAGAACGCCAAGGACGACAAGTCCCGTTGGGCGGCCAAGTTGTACGAGCACTACAACGACGGGTTGAGGAAGGCGAATGCCCTCGACTTTGACGACCTGCTGCTGGAATCGGTTCGACTCCTCCAACATCATGCACCCACGCGTGACCTGTGGCAGCGTCGTATCGATTTCCTGATGATTGATGAATATCAGGACACAAATCGATCGCAGTACGAGATGGTACGGTTGTTGGCGGGTGCCAAGCACAATGTTTGCGCGGTGGGTGACGAAGATCAGTCGATTTACAGTTGGCGCGGCGCTGATATTAACAACATTCTTGATTTTGAACGTGACTTCCCGCGCGCGACCGTGATTCGTCTGGAGCAGAACTATCGCTCGACCAAGAACATCCTGGAAGCGGCGAGCACGGTGATCGCGAAGAACAAGGAACGAAAAGGGAAATGGCTGTGGACGGAGTCTGGCGCCGGCGCCAGGATCACGGTCTACGAGGCTGCCGATTCCGAGCAGGAAGCGCTGTTTATCGCCGAGAACATTGAGCGCGTGATCCGGCAGGATCAGCGCACGCGGGTGGCGGTGCTCTACCGCACCAACTCGCAGTCGCGGCAGATTGAAGAAGCGCTGCGGCGTTACCGGCGTCCGTACAAAGTGATCGGGGGACTGAGCTTTTACCAGCGCGCGGAGATCAAGGATGTCTTGGCGTATTTGAAGCTTCTCCTGGTTCCCACCGATACGGTGAGCATCCACCGGATTATCAACGTGCCGGCGCGCGGCATCGGCAAGACGACGGTCGAGCAGATGGATGCCTTTGCTCATCTGAACGGCATCACCCTTTGGCAGGCGATCGGCCGCATGCTGGATGAGAAGCTGTTACCGGGCCGCGCGGAGACGTCGGTGGCGATTTTCCGGCGTCTGATTGACGAACTGCGGGAAAAGGTTGCCGAGACGCCGCTGCATGAGCTGATGACTGAGTTGGTAGAGCGCACCGGTTACCGGCAGATGCTGAAAGAGGACAGGACGCCGGGGGCTGAAAACCGGGTTGAGAACCTCAACGAATTGTTGAATGCCGCGGCGGAGAGCGCGGAGCGAGGCGAAGACTTAGCCGAGTTTCTTGACCACGCGGCATTGGTGGCCGACGCGGACCAGGTGGACGAAGCCGCCCAGGTTTCGCTGCTCACCGCCCATAATGCCAAAGGACTGGAATTCCCGGTCGTGTTCTTGGCTGGGCTGGAGGAGGGATTGTTCCCGCACGCCCGGTCGCTGGATACCGAATCGGCGATGGAAGAAGAGCGCCGCCTTTGTTATGTCGGAATGACGCGCGCGGAACAGCGGCTGTTTGTGACCTACGCACTGGCGCGACGCCGGTTTGGGGGCGGTCCTCTGGAACCTGCTGTTCCGTCGCGGTTTGTGGACGAGATTCCGGCGGAGCTGTGCGACGTCCAGGGGAGACGGTCCCGGCGCGCGGAACAGGAACTGTATAACACTCCGGGTGAAGTCGACTTATACGCCGAGCGCAGCTACGTGCGGGAATCGGTGCGCTTCACCACCGACCAGATCCGGCAGTCGCGGACGCTGCGGCCGAACGCACCGGCGCCGCGGCCGGGAGTCAGTCCCCCCAATTCCTACCCTGGAAAGACGTATAATTCCGTAGAGAACATCACGGAGTTTTTTAAGGAGCGCGGGTTGCCCGTACCGGGCGGCCAGACTGCTCCGCCGAAGCCGCCGCAACCGAAACCGGCGCCTGTAGTGCCGATGCCTATGTCGCGGCCCGTGACTCCCCCGTCAGGTGTCGCCAAAAAGAAGAAGACGGGCGAAGGGTCTACCGTCAACCACCCGAAATACGGGCGTGGGACGGTGGTTCGGAAGGAAGGCGACGGCGAAGATGCAAAGCTTACCGTGATCTTCCCCGGCTACGGGATGAAGAAACTGATCGCTAAATACGCAGGAATCAAAATCGACGAATGAACACCAAACACGTTTCCGATCGCACCGAGCGCAAGTCCGCCAAGCGGAAAGCCCGCAAAGAAGCCAAGCCCAAGGCGAAACGCGCCGCCGGCGTGGCGCGGGGTTCGAACAAGAAGAAGGTCAAAGTGATGGCGAGGGGACAGCGTAAGCGTTAGCCCTTTTCTTAACCTCCTCACGACCTCCCGCGATACCATAGCGGGGATGAGCCGGCTCTTCCGAACAAAAGATATCGATAAGCTGCTGGCCGGCGCGCGCGATCCGGCCAGGCGTCTGCAGAAGACGCTTGGCCCCTGGTCGTTGACCGCGCTGGGCGTTGGCGCTGTGATCGGGGCGGGGATTTTTGTGCTCACGGGTACGGCCGCGGCCGGCGAAGTGAGGCACATCGAGTCGATCCTTCACGCGCCGCTGTTGGATCTTCTTCTTCAGGGAACGGCCGCGGCCAGCACGCTGGGGCGGCCTGGCGCCGGGCCGGGAATCACACTCTCATTTGTCCTGGTGGCGATCGCCTGCGGCTTTGCCGCGCTCTGCTACGCGGAACTGGCCTCTATGATCCCGGTGGCGGGCAGCGCCTACACGTACGCTTACGCCACGATGGGCGAGATCATTGCGTGGATCATCGGGTGGGACTTGATTCTCGAGTATGCCGTCGGCAATATGGCCGTTGCGGTCGGCTTTTCCGCCTATTTCAACGACATCCTGCACGTTCTGTTCGGCGTGGAACTTCCTACCTACCTGAGTAGCCCCGTCATTGCGGGTGGGCAGTACACGGGGGCATGGTTCAACTTCCCTCCTTTCCTGATCCTGATGTTGTTGACCGTCCTGCTGGTGCGGGGCATCCGTGAGTCCGCTGGGGCCAACAATGTCATGGTGATCATCAAGATCCTGGCCATCGTGGTGTTCGCCGTCTTTGCGGCTCCGGCGGTAAAGATGGAGAACTGGCACCCGTTCATGCCGAATGGTTTTTCGGGTGTGTTGACGGGCGCGGCGATCGTTTTCTTTGCCTATATCGGCTTCGATTCCGTGTCGACGGCGGCCGAAGAGTGCCGGAACCCGCAGCGGGACCTTCCGATCGGCATCGTCAGTTCCCTGATCGTCTGCACGATCATGTACATGAGTGTCGCCCTGGTATTGACCGGCATTGCGAACTGGAAGACGCTCAATAACGCGGCTCCGGTGGCAAACGCTTTGCGCACGCTTGGCTTTGACGGGGTGCGCAAGTGGGTCGACATCGGTGCCATCGCCGGGCTACTCAGCGTGCTGCTGGTTTTCCAGTACGGCCAAGCCCGCGTCTGGTTTGCGATGTCGCGCGACCGTCTCCTGCCCGACGTATTTTCCAAGGTTCATCCGCGCTACCAGACTCCACATGTCTCCACCTGGATCGCCGGACTGTTTGTCGGGATTCCGGCGGGCATCTGGGATATCGGCACGCTGGCCGATCTCACAAACATCGGAACATTATTCGCGTTCATCATCGTATCGGCGGGTGTAATTGTGTTGCGCCGCGCGCAGCCTGAGCGGCCACGCAGTTTCCGGGTGCCGTGGGTGCCGCTGCTGCCCGCCATCTCGATTGTGAGTTGCCTGGTTCTCATGACCAGCCTTCCGCTGGAAACCTGGATCCGTTTCGTGGTGTGGCTCGCTCTTGGCCTGGCAGTCTACTTCCTGTACAGTCGCCGGCGTACCGCAGGTCTCGCGGATTGAGTACACTGACGTCATAAGGATGAGGGATCTGATCAGCCGTAGCCGGCTCAGCGGTACGTTCGTGCTGCATGCAGGGTATGCGATTTTGCTAGCCCTCCTGGCGTTCGGGGCGTACGAGGTCTTGCGCCTGGTCAGCACCAACTCCGCCGTTCGCATCACCGCCTACGAGGCTTACCTGGATCAGGAAGAGGTGCTGGCGACGCTCCGCCGCTCGGTGTGGTCCGGTTCAAACTCTGCGCGGGATTTCTACCTGAGCCGCGATGCCGAACGGTTATCACGCTTTGAGTCGCAGATCAGAGACATCCGCGCCGATACCCTCGAAGCCTTGGCTCGGCTGCGCGAACTCGATCCCCACCGTACTGCCCAACTGAATGTGGAAGCCAGGGTCACCGGCTACGTCCAGGGGTTGTCGTTACTGACTCCCGGAGGGGCGGAGCCGGGTCAACGGCTTCGAGATCTCCTTCCGCTGCGTATGGGCGCACTCTCCGCGTTGGAAGATTTCACACGTCTTGCCCAGCAGGACGTGCGCACGGTGCTTGACCAGGTTGCCCGGCAGCGCAGCCGCACCGCCCGGAATCTGCTGTTGGTCTTGAGTGTGATCCTCGTGATCGGAGCACTAGTGGCGTGGCGTACTTTGCGATATGCGAACCGGTGGGAGCAAGACCGGTTCCGCCACCACATCGAGACGGCCGAAGCCAAGGCGGAACTGGAACGATTGTCGGCCAACCTGCTGGATGTGCAGGAGGAGGAACGCCGGCGGCTATCACGGGAATTGCATGACGAAGTGGGCCAGACGTTGACGGCGTTGCGCATGGAGATTTCGCATTCGGCGGCGGCCGTTCACGAGCCGGAGCCACGTGTCCGGCTCGATCGGGCGCGTCAACTTGCGGACCGCTGCGTCAACATGGTCCGCAACATTTCGGTGATGCTGCGGCCCGCCCTGCTCGACGACCTTGGTCTGGCCGCGGCTCTGCAGTGGCAGGTCGAGGAATTGGCTCGCCGCAGCGGCATCCAGGCCAGTTTCTCGTTCAATGACTCCGGTGAAGAACTGTCGGACCGCGTGAAAACCTGTATCTACCGGATTGCCCAGGAGGCGCTCAACAACTGCGAGAAGTATGCGCAGGCCGCCCACGTCACGGTGAAACTCGTACGGGAGGCCGGCAACCTGACCTTGACCGTCGAGGACGATGGGGTTGGCTTCAATTTGAACGGCCATGCCATGCCGGTGCGCGGCACGGGAATTCTGGGCATCCGCGAGCGCGTGTCCCAACTCAACGGCAGCCTGACGCTGGATACAGGGATGGGGCAGGGAACACGTCTCACGGTGGCGATTCCGCTGGATCCTGCCGTGGTGCGGCCGGAGCCGGCCGGAGTAACGGCGCGGTGAAGCCCGTTCGCATTCTTCTCGCCGACGATCATGCTCTGGTGCGGCACGGGTTGCGGAGGATCCTCCAAAGCCGGGAAGAATTTTGTGTCGTGGCCGAGGCTGGTTCGGGCGCCGAAGCCGTGGAACTGGCACGCCAGCATCAGCCGGATCTGGCCATCCTGGACGTGACGATGAAGGGACTCAATGGGCTGGAAGCTCTCAGCCAGATTCGCAAGCATGCTCCGGCGGTGACTGCCATCATGCTGAGCATGCACTCGGACGAGCGCTATGTGATTCGAGCGCTCAAGGAAGGAGCTCGCGGTTACGTTCTCAAGGATTGTGTTGAAGATGAACTGATCAAGGCGTTGCTGGTGGTGCTGGAGGGCGGCGTCTTTCTCAGTCCCGGGCTGAAGGCGCTGGTGGAACGGAGGGAGCGGGAAGCGCTGGCGCACCCCGGTGTCCCCGACGACCGCTACGAGCTGCTGACCGAACGGGAGCGCCACATCTATCAGCTCCTGGCCGAGGGCAACAGCAACAAGGACATCGCGAACCGCCTGAAGCTGAGCTTGCACACCGTGGAAACCCACCGCGCGCGGGTAATGGACAAACTGGGCTTGCATACGGCGGCCGAACTCGTGCTCAGCGCAGTCAGGCGGGGTTTGGTGCAGTGATGCGGCGTCAACGCGCGTAGTTGGCCCAGTCGCGCTCGTAGTACCGGACGAGCACCTGATCGTTCAGCCGGTTGGGTTCGGCGTCGACGCGCTGCATATCGCGGGGGAAATCGAAGAGCTGGGGTAGGCCCGCGACGGTGAGGAATTGCAGGCCTTCGGGGAGCGAATTGGGCGGCTCGTAACCGTGGCGCGAGGCGAGTACATAACCCCATTCGCCAAACGACGGAACGTAGACATGATAGGGGTGCGTGCGCCAGCCGGCCTGCTGCATGGTCTCGACAATGCACCAGTAACTCTGGCGGGCAAACAAAGGCGATGTGCTCTGGACGGCGACCAGGCCGTGCTGGGACAGATGCCTCGTCAACACGCGGTAGAAAGCCGTTGTGTAGAGCTTGCCGATGGAAAAGTTGGTGGGGTCGGGAAAGTCGATGACGACAAAATCGACCGGGTCGGGCCGGGTTTCGTCGATCCAAACAAAAGCGTCGGCATTGATGACTTTGACACGCGGATCCGACAACGCTCCGTTGTTGAGCCGCTTGAGCAGAGGATGGTCGCGGAAGAGGTGAGTCATCTCGGGGTCCAAATCCACGAGCGTGATCTGCTCGACGGTTTTGTAGCGGAGAATCTCGCGGACCGCGAGTCCATCGCCGCCACCGAGCACGAGGACTCTTCGGGCCCCTGGCAGCGCCGCCAGACCCGGATGGACCAGCGCCTCGTGGTAGCGGTATTCGTCGCGGGAGGAAAACTGGAGGTGGGAGTTGAGAAAGAGCCGCAGATCGTCTTTCCACCGCGTGACGATGATGCGCTGGTAGCGTGTATTGCGCGCCAGAATCACCTCGTCGGCGTAGAGATTCTGTTCGGCCAGGCTCATGACCTCGTCGGCGGCGAACATTCCCCCACCGAGAGCCAGAAGCACGGCAACGGACATGACGCGGAGGCCCACCGGGCGGGCGATGTGGTTGGCAAACAGATACGTGGACCAAAGCGCTACGGCTGCGTTGACGATTCCGAACACCAACGCGGAGCGCACCAACCCGAGGCGGGGAACGAGGACCAGCGGAAAGATCACGGATGCGCCGAGAGCGCCGAGGTAGTCGAAGGTGAGAACGTTGGCGACAAGGTCGCGGAACTGCAATCGGTCCTTGAGAATCCGCATGAGCAGCGGAATCTCGAGGCCCACCAGCGTTCCGATGAGAATCACCAGTCCGTAGAGCAGCAGACGAAAACTGTCGGTGTAGGCGAATCCCAGGAACAGCAGTGAGGACGAGTAGCCGCCAACCAGCCCGACCATCAGTTCGATGGTGACAAACCGGCCCACCAGCCCTTTCGTAATGAACCGCGAAAGGTAGCTCCCGATGCCCATGGCAAACAGGTAGCTCCCGATCACCGTCGAGAACTGCAAAACACTATCGCCCAGCAGATAGCTGGCCAGCGTCCCGGCGATGAGTTCATAGATGAGCCCGCAGGCCGCAATCAGAAAGACGGATACGAAAAGGGCTGCGGACACGCTTGCTTAGTGCACTGCCGCCGCGATGATGACGCACATGCCCAACGACATGAAGCCGACCATGATCGCCAGGGCGACGTTCTTTTCCTCGACGATCTCTTTCCAAAGCGCGTACGGCGTGAGCTTATCCAGGATCGCAAAAGAAATGATAAACAGGATAATGCCCAGGATCGAGTAGACGAGCGCGTTGAGCAGGTATCCCGGGTGAAAATCGTTCATTGTAATAACCTCCGTCTATTTTCCGCCGTAGTAGCGCGGCAGGTAGCTGTAGTGTGACCGGTAGGAGCCGGGATTGTCGCGGATGGACTTGGGCACATTTTTCAGTTCCGTGACCGACGTCCAACCGCCGGTGCCGCGATAGTTCAAATAACCGGCGCCGCCAATCATGAGTAAGCCATAAATCAGGTAAGCCATAGTTACAGAAACTCACTCCTCATCTTCGTCGTCGCCGCCCGATCCGCCGCCGTACTGGCTTTCAGCCCAGCGCTGGCGCTCATAGCCCACCGAGCGGAAGGTCATCCACACGGGAGGTATGAGCAGCAAAAGGAGCACAAAAGCGTAAAACCACACTTGCGGAACGTCGCGCCTGACCGTGATCTTGTAGGTGATCCGGCCTGGCCGGACAATGGGTTCGGAGGGCGAAGGTTCCCAGTCGGGTTCGATTCGCAGGTAGTAGCGTCCCGCTGGAATTGCGCCCAGCAGCGAGGAGTCTGACCGGGAGCCTTCCGACCATGCCCCATCGGAGTCCGAACCGGAATAGTAACTCAGCTCGCGTCCCCAATCCCAGCCTTGGCCGGTGGTTTCGTTGACAAGCGCGAGGTTGAAATACGCCCAATTATTGGAAAGATCGGCCTCGATATCGACTTTCAGGTTCGCCGGCCGCCCCTTGAGCTCGAAAACCGGGGTAACAAAGGAAGCCTCACCCTTGTTGGAGGGGTCGAAGTTGAAGGTGTCCTGATAGACAACCCTGTTATCCATCAAGGTTTCGGCGAAAACGATCGAAACAATGGCCAACCCCATCAGGAGCAGGGCTCTCGTCCAGATACCGCGAACACTGGTACTGTGCGGTGACGGTTGGTTGGCGTAGACGCCCTTGGCTTCCGGTGGGTTGCCTGGCAGTTTGAAAGCCTTCCAGATGTCGGCCCCCGAGGTGTACTCGCCGAGCGACCAGGTGACTTCGCCTTCCGACTTTTCCGATGAAAGCATGCGGGGCGGGTGTATGTAGTCTCCGCAGTCGATGACCTCACCCACCTTCACCCGCCAAGGAAACTCGCCCATGACGAAGTCGGTGGTGGCCTTGGCGTCCTGGAAGTGGGAATAGGTTTCGCCGAAAATCTTCATCGCCGGACGTCCGCCGACATTGGTGGCTTCCGGCAGGTGAACCAGCGGCTTTACGAAATTCCAGTGCCCGTCGTATTCGCTCAAGTACCGGAAGCCGCGGAAGGGATGGAATAGGACGTACTCACGCCAGGCGTACCGCGTTCCGTCGACGCGGATGGACCGCTCCTGGAAGCCGATGTTCAGGTAGTCCTCGCCGCGCAGGTGTCCGGTAGTCCCCAGCGGAACCAGTGGTTTCACGCGCTGCTTCTTCTTGAACTGCTGGATTACCTGGAGATTTGGCGACGAGGAATCGAGCACCGAGAGGCACTGAATACAGACCGCCGTGACACTCACCTCCGCCGCGCGCAACTCGATGGGGCCGCCGCAATTGGGGCATTCCAGTGTCTTCGCCTTCACCTCGCGGCCGGCCAGGTCCTTGATGTTCTTCAGCTTGAGATCGTCAAATTCGACGGCTTCCCCAAGAAAGAGCAAGGGAGTGGCTTCGGAATAGTCGATGGTGCCGAAGCGCCCATCTGTGGTACGCAGATCCCCGAATTTGACCCGCTCCTTGTCCCAGTACTCAAACGGCAGTTCTCCTTCCACGCCGACGTAGTTGGCATTGGTTATGGAAGTGACTTCGTACCGGGCGTTTTCGAACTCGAACGTCTTGCCGCGGAAAACCTGATCCTGGGGAGGGAGGTTGGGAGTCTGTTTGAGGAAGGTAACGACGTAGAGCGCCTGGGCATCGGACAGCCAGCCGGAAGCGCCATCGGAAAACACGATGTGCCACTCATTCCAGTTGCCTTGCTCATACTCGTAGACAATGCGCCCGGCCACGGTAAATGCCCGCCCTTTGTAGATCCCTTCGGTGCGGATCTGAATCGGGGAGACATCAGCCGGGATCTCGGCTACTTCTCCGACCTTCTTCAGGTCGAGATCCGAACGCACTAAGATGGAGCGGCAGAACGGACAGGTAGTCTGCACGGCCATCGAGAATTGAAATGTGATGGTTGCGCCGCAGGATGGGCAGTTCCCCGTTGGGCTCATGCCTCGCCTCCATAGGGCCGCTCGAGTTTCCGTACGCTGACGCGTCCAGCGCCAAACTCTTCAGCCAGGAAAGTTTCAAAATCCCATTCCGGCCGTGGGCGGCAACAGAAGAGATTGAGGGTCAGGGAGCGGTGTTCCGGGAAGGTGTGGCAAGTCCAATGCGACTCGGCCAAAAGGCAGAGGCCGGTGATGCCTCCCGGTCCAGGGAACTGGTGCCAGAGAGGCTCACCGACAGGGTTCAAGTGGAGGTCTTCCACCATCCGGCTCAACAGCCGGCATAGCTTACCGCGATCGGACAGAGATTTGGCGTCGCAATGGTAGGCTTCAACCACCCATTCCAGACCCGTCATTGTTGGCTACTGGCCGGTCCCACACTCAGGACAGAATTTCGCGGATCGAGCGATTTTGCTGCCACAATTCGTACAGAATTTCGTCTCGCCGGCAACGGCGCCACCCGCGGCCCCGGAGGGCGCCACGGGAGCGGTTGGAGCAGCCGGTTGCGGAGGTGGCTGCTGCGGCGGTTGCATGGCCTGCTGCATCGCTCCCATCATGGTCTGGGCCATACCCATACCCATTCCGATGCCCGCGCCCAAACCGGCGCCACCCGAGCCTTCGTTGGCAGCGGCGATGGGCATCGACTGCGCCACCTGGAACTGGGTGTACTTGCCCATGTCGCCGATCATGTTCATGCCTATGCGCTGGTCGAGAATCTTCTGCAGTTCTTCGGGTAGCGAAAGGCTTTCGACCACAAACGAGTCGAGTGTCAACCCCCATTGCGCCAGGCTGGGGCGGACGTGTTCGGCGATCTTTTCACCGAGTTCCATCTGGTTGGCCGTCATGTCCAGAAAGGGGATCTGGCTTTCGGCGAACGTATCGGCCATACGGCCAACAATGGTGTTACGCAGTTGCCCTTCCAACTCGGCGGCCTTGTAGAGTTCGCGCGTGCCGCTGATCTTGGTGTGGAACGTGCGCGCATCGCTGAGGTGATACGAGTAGATTCCGAACGCGCGGATGCGGACTGCGCCGAATTCCTTATCGCGGATGACGAGCGGCTGCTGGGTGCCCCACTTCTGGTTGGTCTGCGTGCGCGTGGAAAAGAAGTACACGTCGCTCTTGAACGGCGACTGGAACAACTTGTCCCAGTTCAAGAGGTTGGTGAGCAGCGGCAGGGTCTGGGTGTTCAGCGTGTACAGACCCGGACCAAAGGCGTCGGCCGCCCGCCCTTCGTTGACGAACAGCGCCTGCTGCGATTCGCGCACGGTCAGCTTGGCGCCGTTTTGAATTTCCATGTCCTGCATGGGGTAGCGCCATGCGAGAATGCCATCCTCCGGCTCCGTCCAGTGGATGACGTCAATGAATTGTTTCTTCAGGAAGTCGCGTAATGCCATTTGTTTCCCCGGTTTCAGCGAGTATAACGCAATCGGATGATCAGTTGTTCCTTAATTCGGACCTAGGCCAAGGAAAGTTGTGTCTTCGCAAAGTCGAGACACCGCCGGACGTTGTCTTCTTCGTAGGCCAGGATGGCTTCCGGACTTTTCCCTTCAATCGATGGCAGCGGCTTGGCGCTGGCATGGGCGAGGACCCGCCGCAGAGTCCGGGCCAGGAAACGGCCGTGGCGGGCCGGGAAGGGCACCCAGTAAGCGTCGGTCAAGCACGGTACTTTCAGGGGATTGCGTGTGATCATCTCCAGCGTCAGGCGAATGCCGGGCTGGTGCTTCTTGAGGATGCCGATCATCCGCTTCAAATCCAGGAGCCCATCGCCGAAGGGTACTTCCGACAGAAGAAACCCGTCGGGATATGGTTGCACGCCCATGTCTTTGATGTGTGTTGAGAAAGCCCGCGGGGCCAGGGCTTCCACCAGTTCCATCGGTTCGTCGAGCAGCGACAGGTTGTTCCCGGTATCGACACAGACGCCCAGGTAATCGCTCGGGTATTGGCGAAGGAGTTCGACGAATTCCTCAGTAGTCCAATCTTTGTGGTTTTCCAGCGCCCAACGAACCTTGTGCTTTTCGGCGATCCGCACGCCGCGTTCCACGGCCGCCTTCGAGTCGGCGACGAAGGCGTTCCAGTCCGCCAGCGTCTTGAAGGTCTCATACCGGCGCCCGCCCAGGCAGGCTGAGCGCACACAGAGGGCGCCCACTTCTTTGCTGGCCCTGAGCGTGGCTTCAAACGCTGCCGAGTCTCCCCGCGGCAGCCCGCCCATCAACTCGATGTACATGCCGTACTGGCCGGCTTTGTCGCGAAGTTGCTTGATGTAGGCGGGCTCCAACGACGAAAGCGAGGCCTGAATGCCGCCCGCGCCCAATTGGCGGCAACGCTCCAGAAACTCGACCGTGTCTTTGGGCCGCCAGCCAGTCATGTACGAAGTGGTGGCCACGCCCATGGTCGTTTGCGGTGCGGCAGTGGCCGAGGCGGCGGCCAGGGCGCTGGCCAGGAGTGTCCGGCGGGTCATAGCAGGCTCCTTAATACCTGGTCCCAGGGTTGGCGGTAGGGCCGTTCGAGCATCGCGCCGGCTTCCTTGTCACCCGGAATCTCTTCACGCTCCGCGTCCCAACGCAGTTTGCGCCCCGTGCGCAGCGAAAGGTTCCCGAGATGACAGGCCGTGGTGATCTGGTGGCCATACTCGACATCGGCAATCGGCCGCTGGCGCGACTTCACGCAGTCGACGAAGTTGCGGACATGCAGATCGAACTGTTCGTCGGAAGAGCCGGGTTCCTTGAGCGGCTGGGTCCATAACTCCGGCTTGGTTTGGCTGGCCTGTGGACCGCCGCCGGGATGACCTTTGAACACCGGAATCGCGTTGTTGGGGTCGGCCTTCGTGTCGGGAAAGACCTCGAAACCCGACCGGCCAATTGTCAGGCTGCCCTTGGTTCCGAAGAACTCCAAACCGGAGCCGTCGCGGCGGCCCAGGGAAACTTCGCGGCTGGAATAGGTGGCCGTGAAGCCCGGATACTCGAACAGCGCGTCCTGGACATCGGGCGTTTCTCCGATATCGTTGAGCGCGAACCGCCCTCCGGTCGATACCACCGACAGCGGACCTTTCACGTTCATGAACCACTGCAAAATGTCGATGTGGTGTGCGCCCAAATTGGTCATCTGGCCGCCGGAGTAGTCCCAGAACCAGCGGAAATGATAAATGCCGCGATGCTTGTTGAAGGGGCGCTTGGGGGCAGGGCCGAGCCACATGTCGTAGTCGAAATCGTGGGGCGCGGTTCCATCGGGCGGTGAGCCAAAGCCCGGCATGATGTTGCGGTAGGCGGTCATCCGCACGCTCACCACCTTGCCGATGTAGCCCGACTGAATGAGCTGGCGGGCCTTCTGATAATGCCGCCCGGAACGCTGCTGGGTACCCACTTGCACGATGCGGTTATGCTTGCGGGCCACCTGGACCATCCACCGGCCCTCGCGCACAAACAACGTGAGCGGCTTCTCTACATAAACGTCTTTACCCGCCGCGCAGGCCATCATCGTCATCAGCGCGTGCCAGTGGTCCGGTGTGGAGACGACTACCGCTTGCACATCGCGGTCGTCGAGCATCTTGCGGAAGTCGCG
>JAEUQD010000780.1 GCA_016789925.1 Bryobacterales bacterium
GATACATCGCCACCACCAGGTCGAACTTGCCTTTCACCGCCCGGAGAAATACCGTGTCGCCGGGTTCCGGACCGGATAGATCCATGCCCCGTGCGCGCAGTTCTTCAATCACAGGCACGATGAAGAGTTCGTCTTCCTCTCCAAATAGCCCGTGTTCGCCGGCGTGCGGGTTCAGACCGCAGACCGCGATTCTCGGTTCTTCGTAGCCCATCAGGCGCATCGCCTCGTGCCCCAACTCGATCGTGCGCCGGATTCGCGCCGGGTCCAGTTCACACGCCTGCCGCAGCGCGATGTGCGTCGTGACATGCACTACCTTTAGACGTTCGCTCACCAGCAGCATGCGCGAATCGCTGTTTCCGCACAACTCCGCGATGTATTCGGTGTGGCCGGAAAATGCCACTCCCCCCAAAGCCACCGCTTCTTTATTCAGCGGCGCAGTGACCATCGCCTGCGCCTCACCGCGCAAGCACATCTCAGTGGCCGTCTTCACGTAATGCAGCCCTGCCCTGCCGCACCGGGCGCTCAACTCGCCGAATCGGAACCCCTCCCGAATCTGGCGCTCATCCCGCAACTCCGCCCGCAATTTGACCCCGGTGATTCTCTCGGCTTCACCCGCCACAACACCGTCGCCCACCACCACCCAGTCCGCCAGCCCTGCCACCTCGGGGTCGGCCAGGGCCTTCACCACTACCTCCGGCCCCACTCCAGCCGGATCTCCCATCGTTACGGCAATTCGCACCATGCTCCACCGGATAACACATCCACCACCCGGCCCAAAATCGCCACGTCACCGAACCCGCCCGATTTCGTGATCACCGCGTGCCCGTCCGCCACGCCACCCACGAGCCGCCCGATCGGAATCCCCGGCGCCACTTCTCCGGCGAGCTCGATCGCCCGGACCCCCAACTTGCGGCACACCATCAACGCCGTATCTCCCCCGCAGAGGAACAACCCGCCAGGCGCCTCGATGTCCGGACACTCGGCCTCAATCCGCACCAATCGATAGTCGCGGCGCGGTTGCGCCCCAAGCCAGTCAAGCTGCGCCAGCGTCACCGGATGGAGCGACCCCACACAAAGCACCGGCTGTCCTTGTCGATGGACTTTCGGCGTTGCCCGGCGCGGCTGCTGCAGCAGGTGCGCCACTGCGCCCGCCAACCCGCTCGATCCCACCAGCAACGGCCACGGTTCACGGTCCAGGCTCCGCCGCGCGATCTCATTCAGTTCCGTGCGGTTTGCTGCGTCCAATCGCTCGACGCTCGCGACTTCTGGAACAGGAATCCGCGCACCGGCGGCCTCGACATACCCATCCTTCACTATCCTGCCTTGCTCGGGGAACGCGCTGCACATCACGGCGCGCCCTCGGCCGCTTTCTCTCAGCATCGCGGCTACTTCTACGGCGACGTTGCCCCGCATCACCGAGTCGACTTTCTTGAAGAGCAGTGGCGCCTCCGCCGCCCCCAGTTGTCGACACGCCACCCGCACCTTTTCGGCGGCCGTTTCCGGGTCGTCCTCCCTGGAATCGGTGCTCCACGCCAGCAAATCCGCATCCTCCGGCACTCCCTCCAGACACACGGCCACCTTCCACCCGGCACGCGCGAACACCGCCGCGGCGTCGCACGCGCCTGTTAAATCATCGGCGACCAATACCCCCCTTGCCTTGTTCACGCTAAACTACAATTATGCGGAAATTTGTGTCTTTGGCGTTGCTGTGTGCGCTCACCGCCTTTGGTTCCTTTGCCGCCGATATCCCGCGGCAGGCGCCCGCTATGACCTTCCCCCTCGTCAACGGCGGGACCGTCGACCTCGCGAACTACAAGGGTAAGGTCGTCGCTCTCGAGTTCTTGAACACTACCTGCCCACACTGCCAGAAGTGTTCGCAGACCCTGCAAAAGATGCAGCAGGAGTACGGCCCCAAGGGGTTCCAGGCGCTCGGTGTCGCCATCAACGACATGGCGCACATGCTCGTGCCAGATTACATCCGCAACTACGGCCTGACCTATCCGCTCGGCTACACACACCGCGACAAGGCTCACGAGTTCCTCCAGCACCCCACCATGCTCATCATGTACGTCCCCCAGCTTGTCTTCATCGACAAGAAGGGCATCATCCGCTCGCAGTATCCGGGCGGCGACAAGTTCTATCAGGACGAAGAACGCAACATGCGCACACAGATCGAAGCGCTGCTCAAGGAAGCGGGCGCTGCTCCGGCCGCCGCCAAGAAGCCGGCCGTCAAGAAGAGCTCCTAACGGTATCGTCCGCAAATCTGGTTCCAGCGCACACGTGCGATGTCCAGAAACATGTCCGCGCTGTCGCTGAGCATACTCACCTTGGTCCCTTCGACGTGATTCCAACGCACCGGAACCTCCACAATCCGATAGCCGAGCCGCTTCCCGATAAAGAGCGCTTCCACGTCAAACCCGAACCGTTCCAGTTGCTGGCGCCGGAACACCTCGCGCGCGGCGTCCGCCCGGAACAGCTTGAAGCCGCACTGCGTATCCCAAAGCCGTAACCCCGTCCCCAACTGCACCAGCAAGTTAAAGAATCGCCCCGCCGTCTCGCGAAACGCGGATTGATGCACGCCGATCAGCGACCGGTCCAGCGCCCGCGA
>JAEUQD010000795.1 GCA_016789925.1 Bryobacterales bacterium
GGGAAAGGGGGGCTCCATCGGACCCGGCGACCCGTCTTCTATTTCCCGGTCGTAGAGGCCGGCCCCAGTCCCGTAAACCGTTACCACGGAGCCCGCCGGGGCTGGGTGTGTAATCGAGTTGACGGAGCCATCCTGATTCAGCGCTGCGAACATGCCGGGAACCGCTCGTGTAACGGGCAAACGGTAAGGTCCGGTGACCTCCGATCCGAGCCTGATGGAGAGCTGTGTGAAGTCACCCTGCATCCCAGTTCTGAATGGGACAACAGCATCGATCCGATTCGCGCCGGAGTACAGAATCGGCGCCGGCAAACCGTCAAACGTAACGGCCGCGTCTGCCCCGGCGTTGAACATCTCGCCGTACAGCGTCACGACTTCGCCCGGCGCGACAGCTCCGTTGAATCCAGACGCGTCCCGGCCCGCCGACTGACTCGCGGCATTTACGACACAGGTGAGCGTTGGCGCGGAAGGTTGTGAGAAATCTACTTTCGCCGCGAAAGCCGACTGACCGAGCCGTGGGAATTCCGGTTGATACGCCGCCGCACTGGCGACGAAAGCAGTACTGTGCGTGTATCCGGAAACATACACGGCACCGGATGCGTGCCGAGCAAGCGCGAGAACCCACCCGCCAACGAGACGCGAGGACAGGACTTGGGAACCGTCGCTGTTGATCGCCATTAGTTTTGAGGTCGAGAGCCAACCGCACGCGGCGTTCCCTGTGTTCGGGGGACGGTCATTGCCCCACGCGGCAATGTAGGCGTTGCCCGATCCATCAACAGCCACCCCCTGCGCTACCAGCGCGTCGAGGTACGTGCCATAGCGGAGATTCCCGGCGGGATCGAATTTGACCAGATAGCCCCGATAAGAGTAGCGCGTAGGATTTGAGGGCTGCAGCGCGCCAGGGGTGGTCGGAACATTTGTGGTTCCGTAGCCTACCGTGTACGCGGCATCCTCGCTGTCGACGGAGATCCCCAGGCCACCGCCGTACAACGATACCGGAAGGACCCCGCCAATGACCCCGCCTCCGAATCCCTTGTCGAAAAGTACGCTGCTTCCCTCCGCGTTGAGTTTGCTGACGAAGGCGAATGAATAGCCACCGGCGGCGCCGGGCGGGGAGGAAACCGTACCGGTGATCCACGCCTGTCCACGACTGTCCACGGCGATGGCGTTCCCCTTCGCCCGTAGGTAAGTCACGAAACCGACATCGCCCGTCTGCCCGAATCTCGCCACGAACCCGCACATGCTGCTCGAGCATGCGGCGCTATATGCACCGGGCGTCGTCCGCAGTCCGGCGCCGGCCGAGCCGGTCGCGTACACGTTGCCGGAGCGATCCAGAGCCAGCGCGGCCACCGAAGCGGCGCTCAGAGTTGTTGCATAAATGGGCTTGAACGTGTCGGGCGCGAACTTCGTGATAGTAGATGCCCCGCTCGAGTTTGTCGCAACGTAGAGGACGCCCGTTTGATCGACAGCTAGCCCGCCGGATGTTCCGGGCAGACAAGTGATCCACGTGACTGTTCGTCCTTCGCGTTCCAACCTGCCGACGAACACGGCTACCACCGGCTGGGCCACAGCATACGACGGCGCAGTGTCGCATGCAGACGTCGAATCGAAATTGAAGTACTGGGCTCCGGCATTGTCCACAGCGCTGTGAGCCACGGTAGGTCCCGGCAGATACGTGGAATATGCCAGGTTCGGGGGGGCCAACGGAGTGAACGCGTCCAACACACCGATGAACGCGAGTATCACAGGTAACACGATCTAATTATATTATCTTGCCATCACGCTAAAGGCGGCGACTTGCGATAGGATGGCTGGCCATGAAGACCACGACGTACCTTCGCCTGGCTGTAATCCCGGCATTCTGCGGCGCGCTGGCCGTGTCCAACCCGTCGAACGAGCCGGCCAACCTCATGGTGACGACGGCGGCGCGATTCGTCGACTCGCTGTCTCCCGCGCAGAAGGCGGGAACTGTCTTTGCCCTCGACTCCAAAGAGCGGGTCCAGTGGCACTACTTCCCGGAGCGCGGATTCAAGGCCGAATACGGACGCGACCGTCAGGGCATCATGTTCAAGGAGATGGATCCGAAGCAGCGCCACCTGGCCTACGCGTTGATGTCCTCGGGACTCAGCCAGGCGGGGTTCATCAAGACCACCACGATCATGAGCATTGAAGAGATCGTGCGCGTGATCGAGGCCGATACGACGGGCCATCGTGACGCCGAGCGCTATCACTTCACGATCTTTGGCACACCGGCGTCCACGGGCACATGGGCCTGGCGGGTGGAGGGCCATCACGTCGTCCTGAACTTCACGCTCCGCGACGGCAAGGTCGTATCGGCCAGCCCCACGTTTTTCGGCGCCAACCCCCACGAGGTTCCGCTGCCGCCCCACAAGGGACTGCGCCCGCTCGACCGCGAAGAGGACCTGGCGCGGCAGCTCGTGCAGTCGCTCGACGCGAAGCAACGGAAGCGGGCTATCTATGACGAAGCCGCCCCGTTCGACATCCTCTCGATGGGAACTGTCCGTGCGCGGCTCGAGGCCTCCCCAGTCGGAATCCCGGCCTCGGCGCTGAACCCGAGGCAGCGTGCGCTACTCACCGAAGTGATCGCCGAGTATGCCAACAACATCGCCGAACCCCTGGCGGCGCACCGGCGGGAACAGGCAAGGCGCGCTCCGCTCGACAAGCTCTACTTTGCGTGGGCCGGAACAACCGAGCGCCCGCCGATCCGGACTCCGGAGATCGGCCGGCCCACCACGGGCTACCGGCATCGCGAGGGAGTCTATTATCGCGTGCAGAGCCCGGAGTTCCTGATCGAGTTCAACAACACGCAGAACTACGCCAACCACAGCCACTCCGTCTGGCGCGACTGGAAAGGCGATTTCGGCCTGGATGTGCTGTCGCTCCACCATCGCCTGTTTGATCACGGAACCGGCGCAACACCGGCGGCCGGTTTGTAACCGATCAGGCGCGGCGTCTCCCCTCATCGTGGGCGCAGATGTTTCGACAAGAACTCTTTCACCATCGGCACGATCCTGGGATCTTTCTCGAAGCCCTGCCCGTGGCCCGCTCCCGACACCACGTAGAGCGTCGCCGAAACGCCCGCTTTGCCGAGCGCGGCCTCCAGGAGCTTGCTTTGGTGTAACGGAACCAGCGGGTCCTGATCGCCATGCACGATCAGAAACGGAGCGTCGTCTTTCGAGGAATACGTGATCGGATTGGCTCGCGCGGCGATCAGATCGTTCTCCAGCAGCGGGCCGCCTACAAGCAGCGATTCCGGCGAATCAGCGGCGTCATGCTTGAAGGGCGCCGACGGCAGCGCGTGCGCATCCATCTGGAGAAAGTCGGTGGGGCCAAAGTAGTCGACCACCGCCTGCACGCGGCTCGACGTTTCGATATGTTCCCCCAGATCGAACCTGTCTCCGGCGGTGCCGAGAAGCGCGGCGAGATGGCCGCCGGCCGAAGCTCCCCAGGCCGCGAAACGCGCCGGGTCGAGAGAGTGTTTGGCGGCATGGGCGCGCAACCAGCGAACGGCGGCCTTGCAATCCTCGATCTGGGCGGGAAACTTCGCCTGGTGACTTAGTCGGTAGTTCACTGACGCGATGGCGTAGCGCTCATCGGCCAGCAGTCGCAGCGGCAACGGGTCGGCTTTGCTGCCCTGCTTCCAGGCGCCGCCATGAATCCAGATCACCAGCGGGAAGGGCCCGGCGCCGGGCGGCACGTAGAGATCGAGCATCTGGCGCTCGGCCCCGTAGGAGACGTAGGCGAGGTCCTTGGTCACCTTCCAGCCGGCCGGAGCCTGCGCCAAGGCGCCAGACGCCAGGATCAGAAGTAGTGGAGCCGCGGCACGCATGCGGGCATTATCCTTCAGAGCCGTTCGCCGACGCTCATCCCGCGGCCACCGTGTCGAGCGTCGCAAACTCGGCGCGGTCCCCCGCCTGCTTCACCAGCGAACAAATCAGCTCCAGCGTCTTCATCTCGCGGTCCACCACGCCGAGGCACGACGGGTGCGCCAGGAGGTCGAACACGGCCCCGTGCTCGATGCACCACTCCACGGCAAACCGCGTGGCCGCCAGGAATCGCTCCAGCGGCCAGCGTCCCGTGCGGAACGCATTGATGTCGCTCACCGGGCTCATCGGAATTTCGACGAGTCCGGTCTCGCTGTACTTGAACGGCTGTGACGCCTGTAGCGCCGCCGGCATATACTTCGCCGGATCCGCTACGTCGATCGGGTGC
>JAEUQD010000835.1 GCA_016789925.1 Bryobacterales bacterium
GTGGGCTTTCTGGTAGTGTTCCTATCGATGTACACGGCTGTGCTCGAACGGACGCGCGAGATCGGCATTCTCAAGGCTCTCGGCGCAACGCCCGGCTATATCCTGGGAATTCTTTTAAGGGAGACAGCCGTGCTGGCGGCCGGCGGCGCACTCCTCGGAATCGGGCTCACATTCGGTACCCGCTGGATGGTAAACACCTTTGCCGGACCTTCGTTGACACAGACCATCGTCATGGACTGGTGGCCCATCACAACCGGTATCGCGTTGGCCGGGTCGCTCCTGGGCACTCTCTACCCCGGCTGGAAAGCGATCCGCCAAGACGCGCTTGAGGCCCTGCAATATGAATAACGGGGACGGCCCCATCATCCGCATTCGCGCGTTGCGCAAACGTTATCGCGTCGGCGAGGTCGACGTTGAGGCGTTGCGCGGCGTTGACCTCGATGTCCAGGCGGGCGAGTTTGTGTCGATTGTCGGACCGTCCGGCTCCGGCAAATCCACGCTCTTTCACATACTGGGCGGACTGACCCCACCCACTTCCGGCACCGTCGCGATCGAAGGGATTGACCTCGCTTCGATGACAGAAGCCGGCCGCACGAAATTGCGCCGCACCAAGGTCGGGTTTGTCTTCCAGAAATACAACCTGCTGCCGACCCTCACGGCCGGAGACAACATCGCCATCGCACTTCACATTGCCGGCAAGTCTCTCGAGATTGACACATGGAGCCAGGAAGCTCTGCGGCTGCTGGGCATCGACCACCGGCTCGACCACAAGCCGCGAGCCATGTCGGGCGGTGAACAGCAGCGCGTCGCGATCGCGCGGGCCATTGTCAATCACCCCGCCATCCTGCTGGCTGACGAGCCCACTGGCAACCTCGATTCCAAGAATTCCGATGCTGTCCTGTCTCTGTTGAGGGACCTGAACGAGCGCCTGAAGCAGACCATTCTCATGATCACTCATAACCCGGAGGCGGCGGCCTATGGCCACCGCACCGTCCACATGCGCGACGGCCGCATTGTCGAGTCCGAAACAGGCCCCTTGGTATCATAAAAAATCGTTTTGACTGCCGAGACCAAGTTCGTTCGATTTGACTCATTCACCGTCGAAACCGGCGTGACGCTGACGCAGGTGGACATCGCCTACCAGACCTATGGAACTCTCAATGCGGACCGTTCCAACGCGATTCTGGCAACGCATGCTTTCTCCGGCGACGCTCATGCCGCGGGCATCTCCCCGGAAACGGGCAAACCCGGCTGGTGGGACGACATGATTGGACCCGGCAAAGGATTCGACACCGACAAGTACTTCGTGATCTGTGCGAATGTCCTGGGTGGCTGCAAGGGAACTGCCGGGCCATCCTCGATCAACCCGGCCACCAACCAGCCCTATGCGATGACATTTCCCGGCATCACAATCCGCGACATGGTCAGGCTCCAAAAGCAACTCATCGACCATCTCGGGATTGAGCGGCTGCTGGCTGTCGCGGGAGGTTCCATGGGCGGCATGCAGGCCCTCGAGTGGGCCGTGAGTTTCCCGGACTCTGTCGCAGCCTGCCTGCCCATCGCTGCCACCGCGCGCCATTCGGCCATGCAGATTGCCTTCAACGAAGTGGGGCGTCAGGCCGTGATGGCCGACCCCGACTGGCAAAGTGGCGACTACTACGGGAAGAAACCCCCCGCCCGTGGTCTTGCCGTGGCCCGCATGGTCGGCCATATTACCTACATGTCGGACGACTCGATGCGCGAGAAGTTCGGCCGGCGCATGCGCGAGAAGACCACCCCGTCGTTCGACTCTTCGGTCGATTTCGAAATTGAGTCCTATCTGCGGTACCGGGGCAGCCAGTTCGTCGACCGCTTCGACGCCAACTCATACCTCTACATCACCAAGGCGATGGACTACTTCGACCTGTCAGCCGGTTATTCGTCCCTGGCCATGTCGCTCGAGCGTGCCAAGTGCCGCTTTCTCGTCATCAGCTTTACTTCCGACTGGTTGTACCCTTCCTATCAGTCGCTCGAAATCGTCAATGCCCTGAGGTCCCGCAACCGCGATGTCGCCTATTGCGAACTCCCTTCCACCTATGGCCACGACGCTTTTCTCGTCGAAGTGGATGAGCAGACCGAACTCGTACGTGGCTTTCTCCACCAGACTTTTAAGGAGATAAACCGCCGGTGAGCCTCGCCATCGACCCGCCTCGCCGTTCCGCCCTGGTCCATGAGATCCTCGGCCGCTCCGATTACGCGATTATTTCCGACATCGTCGAGCCCGGTTCGCAGGTTCTCGACCTGGGATGCGGCGAAGCCGAGTTATTGGCATGGCTGTCAGAGAACAAGAATGTGAAAGCGCGTGGTGTCGAGATCAACCCTGGCAAGGTGCAGAAGGCTATCGCCAAGGGCGTGCTCGTCTACCAGGGGGACCTTGAAACGTCCCTGCGTGACTATCCCGACCTCACCTTCGACTATGTGATCTTGTCCCAGACCCTACAGCAGACCGTGCGCCCGCTCCAGGTGCTCAAGGAAATGCTTCGCGTGGGACGGCGTGCTATCGTCGCGTTTCCCAATTTCGGCCACTGGCGTGTGCGGTGGTCGCACCTGGTTTCCGGACGGTCGCCGCGCACATCGCTTTTCCCTTACGACTGGTATAACTCGCCCAACATTCATTTTTTTACCATTGACGACTTCGAAGACCTTATCCGCAGCCAGCACTGGAAAGTCGACAAGCGAATCTTCCTCCGCGGGCCGCACAAGGCTGGATTCGTACCAAACCTGATGGCTGAAGTCGCCGTTTACTTATTCCACCAGTAACAACGCGTTGAACAGCATTTTGAGTGTGAGGTAGCTCTGCCCCCGGTACTGGGGCCGCATCCCGAAGAGGATCGCCCGTCCTTTTTCCATGCGGACATCCATCACCGCCGCCCGCTTCGCAAGATGCCGTTCACCCAGCAACCAGCCGGAGGCCAGCAATCCACGCTCCCCGTAGCGGGCCACTGCGCGGTGCGGCGATCCGTCGGATACTTCCCAAGCCGGGCTGGATTCGAACCACACAGCCAGTTGTTGGGGCAGCCCCTGCGACAGGGGATGCGCTTCGTCAAGCGACACGTTGAGCAGCGAGCCCGGACAATAGAAATCCCGCGAAGGGATTCCTCTGACCGCATTGCGTACCGGAATCCCCAAATGCCCGATAGCGTAGTCGGCCGATTCATTTAGAAAGATCAGCGTGCCGCCGGCGCGCGCAAAGTCCAGCAGCGCATGGGCGCCTTCTTCGCCTAGGCCTCCGGCTAACTCCGGTGGCATCGCACCGGGACGATAGCCATTGTGGATCGAAGAGGGCCCCTGGCTCGGAAAAATGATCGCGTCAAATCGGCCGCGCAGGTCACCCGCGCGGATCTCCGGATTCTTGACGCTCTCATAGCGCCAGCCAAACTGCTCGAGGATCCAGCGGGTCCACCCTTCGTCCATCTGGGGCATGTAGCTGCGATAGAGGCCCACCCGCGGCCGTTTCTTCTCCACCCATCCCGCGACCTGCTTACTCGAAAAATCCCCCGAAGCCGGGTCGCGCCACACGCTCCCGCCCTTTCTCCAAACCCGGTTAACCTCTCGCCAACTGTCGCCATTCGAGGCCGACAGCAGCTTGGCCGCGGGGAAGTGGAATCGACTGGCTCGCGTCAGCCCCTTGGAGTTCAACTGCTCGACAGGCTTCACCTCGACCCCCATCAGCAAGGGCAAGGTGTGGGCCGTGACGTCGTAGGGCCGCCTGGGTGGGCCGCCAGGATAGAGCCGCAGATCAGGATAGTCCTGCCGCTCCAGTAGCGTCTTGGCCCACGCGCTATACGGCTGCTGCATCCTCACCACATATTCCCGGGCGTCTTCCTCCACTTCCACCAAGCCCAGAGCGAGGGTCTGCAGAAGTTTGCGTGCTGCCGCCGGGTCGTGCTGTTGTTTGGGAATTACGAAGGCCGCCGGCGTCCGCCGCGCCACCGCCCGCTGGCCCACCTTGTAAAAGGCGCGCAGCATGTCCTCGCGCCTCACCGCCGCCTGCCACAAACAAGATTCCCAGGCGATCGACTGGTAATCGATAATGTCACGCAATCGCCACTCGCCGCCCAGCCATGGCTCAAGATGGTTCCAACTCGACACCCGGGGCGAGTACCCGGGCGCCGTATCGCGGATCTCGTCGGGAGCCACCGTCAGCGGTGACGCCAGCCTCGCGCTGGCCGATTCACTCAGGATCCGCAGTCCCCCATGATAGGCCTGGTAATGGCGCGCAGGTGTCCAAAAATCATAGCTTGAGTTGATCGACACGCCTTTCTTACCGGCGGCAGTCAGGTCGGCCGCCATCCCTGCGCCGATCATATTGCAGAGCTGAGTGAGGATGGGATCGACATTCGGCTCCACGGGGTCGAGCCACGGCGGCACAAACATCCGCGAGCCATATTGTCCCTGCTGGTGGACATCGTAAACGATCTGCGGCTTCCAATGGTTGTGTAACTGCTCGATGGCCAACCGCGTTTCCGCCTGCGAGAAGATGTACCAGTCGCGGTTGTTATCGTGACCCACATACTTGTGATAAAGCTCGGGCGGCGACGACCCCTCATACGGAGTTCCCAGTGTCTTCCGGTACCACTGGGCAACAATATCGACGCCGTCGGGATTCAACGAAGGCACCAGAATGAAGATCGTGTTATCGAGAATCGTCTTGAACTTCGGCCGCTCCTCGTTCAGCAGCCGCCAGGCGAACTCCACCGCGGTCAGTGTCGAGGCCACTTCCGTCGAATGGATGGAGCAGGTAATGAGAACTACCGTTTTGCCCTCCTGTGCCAGCCGGAGGGCTTCCGGATCCGTTGTCGTCCGCGGGTCAGCAAGGCGGGCCTGAATTTCGCGATAGCGCTCTAGATCCTTCAGCGTCTCCGGATTCGCCATCCAGGCCGCGATGAAAGGCCGCCCCATCGTCGTGCGGCCAAGGGTCTTTACGCGAATCCGGTCGCTCCCTTTCTCCAGTGCCTCGAAATAACTGACGACCTTTGACCAGTCCACCAGTTTGCGGTCTTCGCCCATCTTGTGGCCGAAGTGCGCTTCCGGACTTGGAACGGCGCACCACGCCCCACCAGCGAGAGCGAGGGCCAAACCCAAAACACGGGCGGACATTATGCCCATGGTACTCAGTCCATCTAGGCGCGGTTCAATTCTCTCCACAGCGCGCGGTACCAGCGCATGAACCGTTCCGGCTCCTTGGATTCCTGTACTTCGGCCAGCGTGTAGCGCTCGTAGCCGGACTTTCGCAACAGGCTGAACAGTTCGCGCCAAGGATAGTCGTTGGCAAGCTCGTTGATGTGAACGTTCTTGATGTAAGGTTTGAGCAAATCGAAGCTCGGCTTGACGCTGCCGTTCACGATATCGGCCGGGTTGGAGTTCCAACAGACGCCGACATTGGAATGCCGCGCCGCCTGCATGATGGCGTGCGAGACGGGAGGAGCGGCGGTATCCCTTCCATGCACCTCCATCCAAATCTCGACCCCCCTGCCCTGGCCATAGTCGCCTAGCTCGCGCAATCCGGCGCCGATGTTAGCGATGGTCTGTTCCTTCGGCACTTCCTTGGGCAGGCCGTTGGGACGCACCTTGATACCCCACGCCCCGGTGTCGTGCGCCAGGTCGATAAATTGCTTGCCGGTCTCCACGTTCTGCCGCCGCACCGCGGGATCCGGCGAATGGAATTCGCACGTCGTTCCATAGCTCAGCAGCCGGATCTTCGATTTCTCAAAGCGCCGCCTGACCGCCTCGCGCTCCGCTTTCCCCAGCGTTGGTTCGACGCCGTGCTTATGCGACGTCCGCAACTCTACTGCTTCAAACCCCACTTCCTCCAGTTTGGTAATCAGCGTCTCCACGTCCCAATCCTTCAGCAGGTTGTAGGTGACCGCGCCCAATTTCATCGCTTGCCAAAATCTCCTTCCGCAGAAAAGGATATCAGTTGTCGTGATCGAATCCGAATCCCGAATTCGCCTGTCCTCTTAAGGGAGTGTGCTCATGACAATGGCCGATGCTTTCCCACAGGTCGACGTAATGCCCGCGATTGCTCGCTTTGCCTATCGCGTCCAGGTGCCCGCTGACTGGCAACAGATCCCCCTTCCTGAAGAGGATGTTGACTTCTCGAATCCCGCCCTGTTCATGCCGCTTGGCGTCTTCATGGCCCGGTGGGGAGCTGTCGTCTTCTCCGCCTCCGTCCGGCCGGCCTATGGAGACGGAACCCTCGCTGACTGGCTGATGTACCTCTGCCGCGAGCAGGAGTTCCAGATCATCGAGTTCATGCCCGTCACCGTTGGCGACGCTCATGCGGCCGCCTGCGTCTGCACGCAAGACTCCGACGGCGGCCTGATGAAGATCCGCGTGGCGTTGTTTGAAGACGGTGGGGCGCTCTACAATCTGCTCGGCATGGCGCCTGCGCAGATCTGGGAATCAGTGGCGCCCACCTTTGAGCAGATGATTACCAGTTTCCGGCTGGCTGAGCCCCAGGGCAGTTCCGTCCCACTCGCCAAGTGGTAGGCCATCAACTCAACGGTAGGCGTCGTCCATTTCGGTACACGTGAAAAACGCCCGTGGGCGGACGCTCCGGGTCGTCATACGTGGCCGGACTGTCGATGCTCTCCGGATCGAATACTGCGATATCCGCAAAATAACCCGGCCGCAGCCGGCCCCGCTTCTCCATCGAGAAGCGCTCCGCCGGTACTGACGTGATCTTGGCAATCGCTGTGGGCAAATCGAGCCAGCGCCGCCGGCGCACGAATTCACCGAGCCACAGCGGGAAAGTCCCGTGTAGCCTTGGATGAGGACGTCCTTTCACATAGAATCCGTCGCTGATGATGGCGGATAGAGGATGCGTCAGCGTCTGCTTCAGGTTCTCTTCGCTCTGGTTGAAGCAGAGCATGTTCACCTGCCCGCGCTGCGAAATCAACACATCGAACATATGGTCGACCGATTCGAGGTGTTTGCCCACCAGAGACCTGTCCGGCGCCGACGAGATGTAGATGTCGCTCCAACGCCAGGAGAAATTCTCGAGCATCTCGGCCGTGATCCTGGCGCGCGTGGCGCCGTCTTCCAGCCGCGCCAGCATTGCTTCCGGCCCGCCATCCAGCGTCCACTGCGGCAGCAACTGCGTCATCACCGTGCTGCCGGCTACATACGGATAGCAGTCGAAGGCGACATCCAATCCTTCGGCGCGCGCCTTGTCCACCAACTCCAAAGCTTGCGCCTGCAACGGCCAGTTGCGGGCGCCCGCGGCCTGG
>JAEUQD010000841.1 GCA_016789925.1 Bryobacterales bacterium
CGGCGTAGCCGCCGTGCAGTGTCTGGAAGACGCTGCCGTCTGGTCGTTTCTCGCCGGCAACGCGTGGGCGCGCAAGCTGTTCGACGCCGCCTTGGCCCGCAGCGAATCCCGCAAGCCCGGCGACCCCAAAGACCTCGTGAAGCGGCCCGCCGTTTTTCTCGTCGACTACCGCGATGGCGCCAAGGGTGCCGTCTTCCAGATGCCCGGCCTCGTCGAGGAGTGGATGGGCGCAGCCGAGATCCATGGTCAAGCCGAGCCCTTCTCCGTGCTCTTCAAGTTGCAGCGCTTCGGCGTGCGCCACCACTTCGGCTGTCTCATCGACAACATCGAGAAGATGTTCGAGACTGGCCGGCCCCCCTATCCGGTGGAGCGCACCCTGCTCACCAGCGGCGTCCTCGACTACTTGATGGAATCACGCCACCGCGGGCATCTGCGGATCGAGACGCCGGACCTCGCCGTCCCTTACCAGCCCGCCCAGGGCCCATGCTACTGCGCGAAGGGATGGTCCGAGGACGGTAAACGCTTGAACTGATTTCGGCTCGTCACCCGACCAGGGAATCGACAGTGATCTCTAAACCCGGAAGAACGCTCCCCCCGTCAAGTGCATCGCCCATCCGCGCAACCCGGGGAGCCGGTGCTCCCGGCACGAGGACCAGAACCGCCTTCTCCTCCGGCAGAATCAGCCAGCCCAACTGGCACCCATTGGCGAAGTAGTCCGCGAACTTGGCGATCTGATCGCTCACAGAGTCATCCGGAGAACGGATTTCAATGCACATCTCCGGCGCACCTTCGAGGTGTCCATCCACCTCCGGACCGAGCTTCACACAAACATCCGGAAGCCGGTACCGTGTCGCCCCACCGATCCCCAGCTTACAGTGGAGTTCGACATAAACGTCGCCAACCGGACGCTGCGCGAGGTAACCGAGTAGCTTCGATGCACAACGAGCCTGGATTCTGCCATGCTTGCCTGTTCCCACGGACAACTCCACAACCTCTCCACCCACCCACTCGCAGTGCCTGTAAGCCGGGTTGGACAGGTACTCCTCAATGGTCACGGTCTTGACTGCCGCGGAGCCCATGGCTTCAGTCTACGCCACTCTAGAAAGTCTTCTCTCGACCTGGGAGCCGGACGGATCAACGCAGGCCGGCGAGATATCGAAGGCTTTGGCGGATCTGGGGAACTGCGTCGACCGCTTCGTCTTCGAGGAAGTAGTGGCGGACGCCGTTGTCCTGCGCGGCAAGGAGCGAGGCGCGGACGTCGACGATGCCGGCGCCAAGAGGAACGCTTTCGTCTTCCTCGACGTCGGCCGGAGAACCACCGAGCACTGTACCTTTTCGGATGTCTTTGACGTGCATGAGCGGGAATCGGCCGGGATACTTGCGAAGGAGTTGAGCGGGGTCCTGGCCACCGTAGACGATCCAGAAGATGTCCATCTCGAAGTTGGCGAACTTCGGGTTGGTGAGTTTGGCCAGGGTGTCGAAGATAGTGCCGTCCGGGGAGGGATCGAACTCAGTGCCATGCGTGTGGTAGCAGAGGCGGAGACCGTTGGCGGCCAGCCGCTCGCCCCACCGGTTCAGATTCTCGGCTGCGGGCGGGCAATCCTTCGGCTGGAGGTGTTTGGCGCTGTGGGGGATGGTGGAGCAAACGACGTAGTTGGCGCCGATGGTCTTGGCGTGCGCGGCGACAGCGTCGATGTCGTTGCCCAGGGCTTTGTAGCCGACCCCGAGGGACGCCGCGCGCAGCCCATTGTCTTTCAGAAGCTGGGCGAAGGCGGCGGGAGTGCGCCCATAGAGGTCGCCGGCCTCGACCGTGCGAAAGCCCAACTCGCGAATGAGAGCGAGCGTACCGGGCAGGTCCTTCTTGGCGGGATAGCGAAGGCTGTAAATATTGATGCCGATTTCGCCGCGGAAGGAGGGGCGAGCGGCGGCCGCGGCGAGGAACGTGCGTCGGGAGATCATGCTTCCAGCCTCCAGGGGTCGCGGTAGCGATGCTGCAACAGGGGACGCGCAGATTCCTGTTCGACGGTTTGGCGCTGCTGGTCCCAATCGAGGCGGATGCCGGCGCGGAGCGAGAGGTTGCCGAGGATGGACGTGACGGAAGAGCGGACGCAGGTCTCGATATCGCTGTTGGGTTTCTTGCGGGTGCGCACGCAGTCCAGAAAGTTAACCCAGTGGAGCGGATGTGGATCGGCGACGCGTTTCATTTCGAAGGGTTCGAGGTCCAAGCCCTTCTCGGGGGTTACGCGCAGGATGGCGCGGTCCACGTAGAGCGTACCGCGCGACCCGTGGAAGTTGATTCCCATGAGCCGGTTCGTGCCAAGTTCGGTGTTATTGGAACGGTGTTCCCAGGAACCGAGCAAGCCGGGATACTCGAAGGTCGCGAGCATGGTGTCGGGCGTCTCGCTGTTGTCCTGAAGCCAGTATTTACCGCCCATCGCCGAGACCCCGCGCGGCATGGCCTCGCCTAAGGCCATCTGCACGATGTCGAGCATATGGATGCC
>JAEUQD010000857.1 GCA_016789925.1 Bryobacterales bacterium
GGCTTCCTGGGCCAGTACTACGGCTGGCGTTCAGGCTTCTACTTGTTCGGATCACTGGGCGTCTTGCTTGGGCTGGTGCTGTTTGCGTTCTTGAAAGAGCCGGTGCGGGGCCAGTCGGAAGCCGGCGAGGTCGAGACCCACACACTCGACTGGTCCAGCGGTACTCTCTGGCCGTCGGTCGCCGCGTTCTTCAAGACCCCGATGGCCATGGTCCTGATGAGCGTGTTTATCGGCGCCAACTTCGTTGCCATGATCTTCCTCACCTGGCTACCGTCGTTCCTCTTCCGGAAGTTCAACATGAGCCTGTCGATGGCGGGGTTGAATGGAACCGCGTGGCTGCAAATCTCGAGCGTGATCGGAGTGATCACCGGGGGCTTCCTGGCCGACCGTTTGGCCAGGCGCTACGCCGGGGGCCGTATGATCACCCAAGCCATTGGTCTGCTCGCCGGTGTTCCTTTCATCTTTCTCACGGGCTGGACTCTGTCGGTTCCGCTGCTGGTCGTTGCGATGTCGTTCTTCGGGTTCTTCAAGGGCCTCTACGACTCCAATATCTGGGCCTCGCTCTATGACGTCATTCCGCCGGAACGGAGAGCCACCGCGTGCGGGCTGATGAATTCCATCGGGTGGCTTGGCGGCGGCCTGGCGCCGGTGACGATCGCCTGGGCATCGCAGACCTATGGAATGAGCGCCTGTCTGAGCGCGAATTCCCTGGTCTACGCCGCTTTCGGACTTCTCATGCTGTGGGGTGTCCGGCGTTACATGCGCGGTGGTCCGGTATCCGCCTAAATCGCTTCCAGTTCTTCCTCGAGCAGTTGCTTCTGATGCAGGTCGGCATAGTAGCCGCCCAAGGCGAGTAGTTCCTCGTGGGTGCCGCGCTCGGCGATCCTGCCGTTCTCGACGACGATAATCAGTCCGGCATGACGCACCGTTGACACGCGGTGAGAGATGAGAATCGTCGTCCGGTCGCGCATCAGTTGTGAGAGTGACCGCAGAATCCGTTCTTCGGTCAGCGTGTCGACCGCTGAAAGCGCGTCGTCGAGGATCAGGATCGCAGGATCGCGCAGAATTGCCCGGGCGATGGCTGTTCGCTGCTTCTGCCCGCCCGACAACGTCAATCCCCGCTCGCCCACACTTGTCCGGAGCCCCTCGGGGAAGGAAGCGATATCCGGTCCCAGCCCCGCCAGTTCCGCCGCGCGTGCAATCTGTTCCGGCGTAGCATTGGGTGTACCAAGCGCGATGTTTTCCGCCAGCGTGGCGCTGAACAGAAATGTTTCCTGTGGGACAAAGCCGATCTGCCGGCGCAGTTGCGCGGGATCCAGTTGCCGGATGTCTATTCCGTCCAACCGGATTAAGCCACTCGATGGGTCCAGCAGGCGCGGGATCAACTGGACCAGGGTGCTTTTCCCGCTGCCCGTGTGGCCCACAATCGCCAGCGCCGTACCTGCCGGGATCCGGAGGTTGATATCGCGCACCGCCTCAAGATCGCCGTAGCGCACGGCTACGTTCTCGAATGCGATCTCACCCTGGACGCGGCTGCCGAGCGTCACCGGATGAGTTGGGGCGGCAATCCCCGGCTTCTCTTCCATCAGGGACCGCAACCGCTGCCACGAAGCAGTGCCACGCTGCATCAGGTTCACCACCCAACCCAGGGCGATCATCGGCCAGCCGAGCATTCCGAGGTAGAAGTTGAACATTAAAAAGCTGCCGATTGACAACTCTCCGGCCAGCAACCGCTTACCGCCGGCCCAGAGGACGATGAGAAACGACAGCCCGATCAAGCCTTCCAGCAGGGGCATGAACAGGCCGGAGGTCACGCCCAGCCGGATGTTTTGCCGAATATACTGCTTGTTCAGCCGTTCGAACTCAGCCAGTTCCGCCGATTCCTGAACATAAGCGCGCACGACCCGCATCCCTGCCAGCGTTTCCTGCACGCGCGCTGAAATGTCGGAAAACAGTGACTGAATCTGCTGGAACCGGGCGTGAATCCGCCGCCCGAAGACGATCACCGCGAAGCTCACCAGGGGCGCCGGAAGCAAAGCCACGAGCGTCAGTTGCCAGTCCACCCACGCCATCACGCTCACTGCGAAGATGAACGTCAACGTTGTTTCGGTCCAGTACATGATGCCGGGACCGAGCATCATGCGCACGGCATCCATGTCGTTGGTGGCCCGGGCCATCACATCTCCGGTGCGCGTACGGTGGTAAAAGGCTGAGTCCAAGTCTACGAGCCGGGAAAACAATCGGTTCCGTAGTTCGTATTCGATGTCGCGAGACGCTCCGATCAGGATGACTCGCATCCAATACTGGAAGAGTCCCTTCAAGGCCGTCACTACTATCAGAGCTGTGGAAAACCACACGAGGCGCCGAATTCCCCCGCCCTGCGTCAACGAGTCGACTCCGGCCTTGATCATCAACGGCATCATGGCGGCCAGAACGTCCTTGATCACGAGTGCGCCCATGCCCATTCCCATGGCGCGGCGGTAGGCCCAGAGAAAGGGCCAAAGGTCCCGGAGGGTTTCTCTCACGCGGAGCTAGTTCTCGTCCGACCCTTTGGGGTCCAGCCTGCCGACGGTCTTCAGCCGCTGGTAGAGCCGTTCGACATCGGCTTCATCTTCAGGACGTAGCATGGGGTAGCGGGGGGAGGCAAGGGGCTTTCGGGTGGCCGCTGCGGGTTTTGCGGACTGCGGCTCGTCGCCCCAGAATTCCCGGTAGGGAATGCCGTCGATGGTGGCCTCGAAGGCGCCACGGCGGAGTTGCCGCAAGAGGGACTTTGCCGTTTCCAGGTCGCCCGGGTACACCAAAAGTATCCGGCGATTCCCCGCCAGGGTCAAAAAGACTACGAGCGGCGAAATCCAGCCGGTGCGGTCAATCGAACGAATGTCCGCCCAGGGAATTACCCGGCTGCCGATTTTCAGATGCTGGGCATGAATCTCCACCACGGGGCGCGCGGCCAGGAAGAGGAGACAGGCTGAGGTCAGGAAAAAGAGAATCGTGGGTACGACGCTCGGTGTCCAGCGCAGGGCGAACCATGCAGACACGAACGCCAGCGCGCAAGCGACGATGCCGGCGGTCAGGTAATTCCGCGATGGAGTGTACTTCGTCATCCAGTCGCTTCCACTCCTAAGACTACCTTCGGGAGGCGTTGGCGTCAATTCTTGACTCCGCGCAGAGCCGCTAACCGTTTCAGGGCGCTATAGAAATAATGTATTCCGCTCCACCCCGTAGCGGCCGCACAGGCGGCAATCAGCGCCTCGCGCCCTGTTGTCAGACCAGCTGCCAGGCCCAACGAGGTCAGAATCTGGACGTTTGTCGAGAGCTTGCCCCAGACCGAAGGAGGGAAATCCCGGATGGGTGTGAAAGCAAGCCCGATCGCCGCCAGCAGCAGGATCATCAAATCGCGTCCGAAGATCAGATAGACGAGCCATAGCGGCGCTACACCCGCCAACGCCAGAGCGATAAAGATCGCGCTCAGCAGCACTTTGTCCGCGACGGCGTCCATCCAGGCGCCGGTCCGCGTCTGCCAGTGGTAGCGGCGGGCCAGAAAGCCATCGAAAAAATCGGTGCTTCCGGCGATCACCATGAGAATGAGCGCTTCCTTCCGGTCGCCGCGCATGATCGCCATCACGACGAAAGGCGCAAACACGATCCGGGAAGCCGACAGCGCGGACGGCAGCCATTTACCTGTCACGGTGTTGGGCAGCCCCTACTACGACACCAGCGCGTGGGCGACGCGCGTTGCCAGTTGGTCGAAACTCATGACTTCGTACAAAGAGGAGTCGGACATGATCTTCGAAACCAGGGCTACGTGCATGGCATGCCCAGCCCGTTCGGCGATCACATGTCCCAGCAGCGGGCGGCCGATCAGGGCCAGATCTCCCAACAGATCCAACGCCTTATGGCGGCAGCACTCGTCGCCAAACCGCAGCCCCGATGGGTTCAGCACTCGTGTGGAGTCGAAACACACCGCCGACTCGAGGGTCGCACCCCGAATCAAACCCATGTTCCGCATCTGGTCGAGTTCATGCTCGAATCCGAAGGTCCGTGCCGGCGAGATCTCCGTGGCGTAGCGTTCCGGCGTCACTTCCATTTCCAACTGCTGGCGGCCTACCAAAGGGTGGTCGAAGAAGATATCACAGGTGAGCAAAAACCGGTCCGACGGCAGGATGGTGATCCGCTTCCCGTTGCCCTCGACCGAAACCGGGCGGCGAATCCGCAGAAAGCGCCTTCGCCGCCGATAGGTCTTAATCCCTGCGGACTCCAGCAGTTTTACGAACGGCAGCCCGGATCCGTCCAGAATGGGGACTTCGAGGTTGTTGATCTCGACATACGCGTTATCGATGCCCATCGCATAAAAAACACTCAGCAGATGTTCCGTTGTCGAAATCAACACGCCCTGGCGCATGAGGCTGGTTGCATAGCTGACCTTGGCGACATAACGCCACAGGGCAGGAACGGGAAAGTGTTGCAAATCCGTACGGACAAAAACAATGCCGGTAGATGGGGGCGCGGGCAGAATGCGAATCGAGACGGGCACCCCCGAATGGAGACCCACC
>JAEUQD010000873.1 GCA_016789925.1 Bryobacterales bacterium
GGTCTTGGTGGTGGCGCGTGGGATTTTCGCCAGCACATCGCCGGCGTGGACCTCATCCCCATCCGACACCATCAAGTGCGCGTTGGTGGGCATGAGATAACGCTTCTCTTCGCTGCGGGCATGATGCCCCGACGGTGCGACGATGATCGACGGCAGCTTCTTTTCGTCGGTGGAATCGATAACCACCCACTGGGACATACCGGTGATTTCGTCCACCTGCTCGGTGATCGTGAAGCCATCGATCATGTCCTTGAACTTCACGACGCCGGTGACTTCAGTGAGGATCGAGAAGGTATAGGGATCCCACTCGAGAAGTTTCTGATTGGCCGTGACGGGCGCGCCATCCTCAGCGAGGATCTTGGCGCCGTAGACCACCTGGTAGCGTTCCTTTTCGCGGCCCTTGTCGTCGACCACAGCGACGATACCGTTGCGGTTCATGGCGATGATCTCGCCGCGCGCCGTACGGACCGTGTTCACACCGATGTACCGGGCAAATCCGTTGGACTTGGCATCCTGGGTCGACTGCTCGGCCGCGCGCGTAGCCGCGCCGCCGATGTGGAACGTACGCATGGTGAGCTGCGTACCGGGCTCACCGATGGACTGGGCGGCGATGACGCCGACAGCTTCACCGCGTTCGACCAGGCGTCCGGTGGCCAGGTTGCGGCCATAGCAGAGTTCGCAAACGCCACGGCGGGACTCGCAAGTCAGCACCGAGCGGATCTTGACACGCTCGATACCCGCCTTTTCGATTTGCGTGGCGAGTTCTTCGTTGATCTCGCCGTTAGCGGCGACGATCACGTTGCCCTCGTAGTCGCGAACGTCGTCGAGCGCGACGCGGCCGACGATACGGTCGCCCAGACGCTCAATGGTTTCCCCGGCTTCGCGAATCTCTTCGACGTCGATACCTTCAGCGGTCCCACAATCCCGCTCCGTGATGATCACGTCTTGCGCGACGTCCACCAGGCGGCGGGTGAGGTAACCGGAGTCGGCGGTCTTCAGTGCCGTATCGGCCAAACCCTTACGCGCGCCGTGGGTCGAGATGAAGTACTGGAGTACGTTCAAGCCTTCGCGGAAGTTGGCCGTGATCGGGGTTTCGATAATCTCGCCGGAGGGCTTGGCCATCAGTCCGCGCATACCGGAGAGCTGGCGAATCTGCTGGCGCGAACCGCGCGCGCCCGAGTCAGCCATGATGTAGATGGGGTTGAGATATGCGCCCGTACGGTCGTCCTCTTCCATCTTCTTGAACATTTCTTCGGAGACGCGCTCGGTGACCTTCGACCAGATTTCGATGATCTTGTTGTAGCGTTCGCCCTGGGTGATGGCGCCTTCCAAATACTGCTGCTGCACCTCCATGACGGCCTTTTCGGCGTCGCGGACGAGAGCTTGCTTGGTAAACGGCACCACCATGTCGTCGATGCCGATCGAGACGCCGGCGCGGGTGGCGTAGAGGAAGCCCAGCGACTTGATCTCATCGAGCATACCGACGGTGGTATGGAGACCGAACTTCAGGTAGCAGTACTGAACGAGTTGCGAGAGGCCCTTCTTCTTCAGAAGACCGTTGATGTAGGGCATCTCGTCGGGCAGCACGTCGTTAAGGATGACGCGGCCGACCGTCGTATCCATGTACTGCTTGGAGTATTCCACCGGTTCGGTGTGCAGGATGTCCTGCGAGTCATAGGCCTTGGTGAGGTCGATGACCCGGCCGGTGTAGCGGAGTTTGATCGGGGTCAGTGTTTCGACTTCGCCCATTTCCAGGGCGATCATCACGTCGTCCATCGAAGCGAACGTCCGGCCTTCGCCCTTGGTTCCTTTGCGAGCCTTGGTGAGGTAGTAGAGGCCGAGCACCATGTCCTGCGACGGCGTCGCGATGGGAGAACCATGCGCGGGCGACAGGATGTTGTTGGACGCGAGCATCAACGTGTTCGCTTCAATCTGAGCTTCCGGCGACAACGGAATGTGGACGGCCATCTGGTCGCCGTCGAAGTCGGCGTTGAAGGCGGTGCAAACCAACGGGTGAATGCGGAGCGCCTTGCCTTCGACCAGGACCGGTTCGAAGGCCTGGATACCCAGACGGTGCAGCGTGGGCGCGCGGTTCAGAAGGATCGGATGGTCGCGGATGACTTCTTCGAGGATGTCCCAAACCACGGGATCCTGCTGCTCGACGAGTTCCTTGGCCTGCTTGATCGTGGTGCAGTGGCCGCGCTGCTCAAGGCGGTGATAGATGAAGGGCTTGAAGAGTTCCAGCGCCATCTTCTTGGGAAGACCGGCCTGGTGCAGTTTGAGTTCGGGGCCAACGACGATCACCGAGCGGCCCGAATAATCGACGCGCTTGCCAAGAAGGTTCTGGCGGAAGCGGCCCTGCTTGCCCTTGAGAGTATCGGAGAGCGACTTCAGCGGGCGGTTGTTGGCGCCGCGCAGCACGCGGCCCCGGCGGCCGTTGTCAAACAGTGCATCGACGGCTTCCTGCAGCATGCGCTTTTCATTGCGCACGATCACGTCGGGAGCGTGCAGTTCGATGAGCTTCTTCAACCGGTTGTTGCGGTTGATGACGCGGCGGTACAGGTCGTTGAGATCCGAAGTGGCGAAGCGGCCGCCATCCAGTGGCACCAGCGGACGCAGTTCCGGAGGAATGACCGGAAGCACGTCGAGAATCATCCACTGCGGCTTGTTGCCCGACTTGCGGAAGCTCTCCGTCACCCGCAGGCGCTTGGCGAACTTGAGCTTCTTCTGTTGGGACTGCTCCGTCTTCATTCGCTCGCGGATTTCGAGCGACAGCGACTCGACGTCGATCTTCTTGAGCAGTTCCTTGATGCCTTCGGCGCCCATCATGGCGACGTACTTGCCGCGCCACGTTTCGTCGAGTTGGCGTTTCCGTTCGTCCGACAGGACCTCGCCCTTGCTGACTTCGGTGCATTCGCCCGGATCGACGACCACATAGGCTTCGAAATAGAGCACGCGCTCCAGATCGCGGAGGGTAATGTCGAGCAGGTAGCCGATGCGCGAGGGCAGCCCTTTGAAGAACCAGACGTGCGAACACGGGCTGGCCAGTTCGATGTGGCCGAGGCGTTCGCGGCGAACCCGCGTGAGCGTCACTTCCACACCGCACTTGTCGCAAATAACGCCGCGGTGCTTCATCCGCTTGTACTTGCCGCACAAGCACTCCCAGTCGGCCACGGGTCCAAAGATGCGGGCGCAGAAGAGTCCGTCGCGTTCCGGCTTGAAGGTACGGTAGTTGATGGTTTCCGGCTTGGTGACTTCGCCGTGGGACCAGCTACGGATTTTTTCCGGGGATGCCAACGAGATGCGGATTGAATCGAAATCCGCAATGAGGTTAGCGCGATCGTAAGGGGAAGAACGATACATGTATTAAGCCTCCTTCCGTAGTGGCAACTAGTCGGCCGCCAGCGCGGTGTCGATCACTTCGCGCGGACGCTTCATTAATTCAACGTCGAGGCAGAGCGATTGCAGCTCGCGGATCAGCACGTTGAAGGACTCGGGAACACCGGGTTCGGCGGCCGCTTCGCCCTTCACAATGGCCTCGTAAATTTTCGCGCGGCCATAAACGTCGTCAGACTTGGCCGTGAGCAGTTCCTGGAGAATGTATGCCGCGCCGTAGGCTTCCAACGCCCACACTTCCATTTCGCCGAAGCGCTGGCCGCCGAACTGCGCCTTGCCGCCGAGAGGCTGCTGCGTGATCAGCGAGTAGGGACCGATGGAGCGTGCGTGGATCTTGTCGTCCACCAGGTGCGACAACTTCAGCATGTAGATGTAGCCAACCGTCACGGGCTGCTCGAACGGCATCCCCGACATCCCGTCGAAGAGCTGGATCTTACCCGAAGTCGGCAAACCGGCCTTGGTGAGCATGGCTTTGATGTCGGCTTCGGTGGCGCCGTCAAACACCGGCGTGGCGAAGTGGAAACCGAGCGCTTGGGCGGCCCAGCCGAGGTGGGTTTCGAGAATCTGACCCACGTTCATACGCGAGGGAACGCCGAGAGGATTGAGTACGATCTCGACGGGCGTACCGTCCGGAAGATAGGGCATGTCCTCTTCCGGAACGATGCGGGCGATCACGCCCTTGTTGCCGTGGCGGCCGGCCATCTTATCGCCCACCGACAGCTTGCGCTTCATGGCGATGTAGACCTTCACCAGCTTGATCACGCCCGGAGGCAGTTCGTCGCCCTTCTTGAGCTTGGCGATCTTCTCTTCGGTGATCTTCTCGAGAACGGCGATCTGCCGCGACGTCATCTCTTCGATCTCGTCGATCTGCTCGTTCAGCCGCGGATCCTTGGCATTGAGACGCATGCGCTTGAGGTCCCGTGCCTTTAGCTTCTCCACGACATCGCGAGTGATGATCGTGCCCTTGGCGAGCAGCTTCTTGTTCGTCTTTTCGTCGTGAAGGTCGGCCTGCAGTTCCTGGCCGTCGAACAGGGCGATCAGGCGCTTGGAGCGCTCGTCATTCAGGATGCGCTTCTCGTCCTCCATGTTGCGATGGAGTCCGGTAATCTGCTCTTCGAGAATCCACTTGGACCGCTCATCGAGTTCGGCGCCCTTGCGGGAAAAGACCTTACAGTCGACGACCGTGCCTTCAATTCCCGGCGGGCAGTAGAGCGAGGCGTCCTTCACATCGCCGGCCTTCTCGCCGAAAATGGCCCGGAGGAGTTTTTCTTCCGGCGTCAGTTGCGTTTCGCCCTTCGGGGTCACCTTGCCGACCAGGATGTCGCCCGGCTTGACCTGCGCGCCGATACGGATGATGCCGCTTTCGTCGAGGTTCTTCAGGAACGACTCGGCGATGTTAGGAATATCGCGGGTGATTTCTTCGGGGCCAAGCTTGGTGTCGCGAGCCTCGATTTCAAACTCCTCGATATGGATCGAAGTGTAGTAGTCTTCCTTGACTAGCTTTTCGGAAACGACGATGGCGTCTTCGAAGTTGTAGCCGCGCCACGGCATGAAGGCTACCAGGACGTTTCGGCCCAAAGCCAGTTCGCCCTGATCCGTGCACGGCCCGTCCGCGAGCACATGGCCCTTGCGGACCCGTTGGCCGCGCTTCACGATCGGCTTCTGGTTGATGCAAGTGTTCTGGTTGGATCGCTTGAACTTGGTCATCTGGTAGATGTCCGCGCCAACCTCGCGCGACAACTGCCCTTCGTGGACATTGCCTTCGACGCGGACAATGATCCGTTCCGAGTCGACCGAATCGACGATCCCGGAGCGTTTGCAGATCACCACGGCACCGGAGTCGCGCGCCGTCACCCGTTCCATACCGGTGCCGACAAACGGCGACTCAGCACGCAGGAGCGGCACGGCCTGCCGTTGCATGTTCGAACCCATCAGCGCACGGTTGGCGTCGTCGTTTTCCAGGAACGGAATTAGCGACGCAGCCACCGAGACCAATTGCTTCGGGCTGACGTCCATGAATTCGACTTCTTCGCGGTTCTTGAGCACGAAGTTGCCAGCCTCGCGGGCATTCACCAGTTCTGTCGTGATGTTCCCGCTCTCATCCACCGCCACGTTCGCCTGCGCAATCGTGTACTTATCTTCTTCCCAAGCGGAAAGGTACTCGCAATAAGCCTCGACTTCGGCGGGTTGCTTACCTTGGCTGTTCAGTTCGGCGTTCTTCCGTTCCGCATCGACCCGCGTGAGCACGTCGCCGACCTTCAGGCCGCTGTCGCCCGGGTTGAGAACCTTGATTTCGTCCGTCAGTACGCCGCTGATAATCCGGCGGTACGGGCTCTCGATGAAACCATATTCGTTGATTCGCGCAAAACACGACAACGAGGAAATTAGACCGATGTTCGGGCCTTCCGGCGTCTCGATCGGACAGATTCGTCCGTAGTGCGTCGTGTGGACGTCGCGAACCTCGAAGCCCGCGCGCTCTCGCGACAACCCGCCTGGTCCGAGGGCCGAGAGTCGCCGCTTGTGAGTGATCTCCGAAAGCGGGTTCGTCTGGTCCATGAACTGCGTAAGTTGGCTGGAGCCGAAGAACTCGCGGATGGCGGCCATGACAGGCTTGGCGTTCACCAAGTCGTGCGGCATGGCCGTCGACATCTCCTGGTAGACCGACATCTTTTCTTTGATGGCGCGTTCCATCCGGACGAGACCGATGCGGAACTGGTTTTCCAGCAGTTCGCCCACGGCGCGGACGCGGCGGTTACCCAGGTGGTCGATGTCGTCGACGCGATAGGCGGAGTCGGGCTGCCCAGCGTGCTTGCGCAGCTTGAGCAGATACGA
>JAEUQD010000850.1 GCA_016789925.1 Bryobacterales bacterium
GCGTGATGACCGGCGCCAGCATTCCGCCGACGTTGCCGCCCATATTCAGAATTCCTCCGGCCGCGCCCGCCTGGTCGCCGCCCAGGTCGATGGCGGTGGCCCAATACGGACCTTCGGCCATGGTGCAGCACCCGAGCGCCAGCGCCAGCAACGCGACGGTCGCCGCCACGCCCACGCCGCTGGCGCCCCAGAACAGGAGAACCGCGCTCGACGCCATGCCGGCCATGCTCACCAGGCGGCGGCCTTTCTTTTGTCCCATTCGCTTCCCCGCCCGGTCAGACAGCCAGCCGCCCAGCGGCGAAAGAATGGCCATCGACACGAACATGATCGAAGTCGCCAGCGCGCCCATCGCCGTACCCATCTTGCGGATCTCACCGAAGTAGTAATAGATCCAGTAGAAGAAGATGTACTCGAAGTAGTTGAGCATGAAGTAGCCGCAGGTTAAGACGAGGAGGTCGCGATCCTTCAGAAGCTTGCCCCAGGCGGCGCGCGCGCCCACTGGCCCGGAGGCCCGCCGCGCGTCATGCGGAGCGAGCACAAACCAGGCCAGCGTGAAAGCCAGCGTCACGGCCGCCGCGAGCACGAACGACTCGCGCCACCCCAGCCAACCAATCAGCCGCGAGAACACCACGGGGGAGATCGCGGCGCCCACTGCCGCCCCCGCCATGATGATCGCCTGCACGCTGCTTTGCGCCGTCGGCTCGATTCGATCCGATGACATCCGCGCCGTGGATGGGTAGAGTGGCGACGTCGCGATGCCAATCAGGAACCGGACGGCGATGAGTGCCGTGACCACGCCAAACCAGGCCCCCAGTCCGGCCGGTCCGCAGGCGGCGGTGAGCGCGGTGAAAGCGGCGGAGAAGAGGCCGGCGAGGAACAGGGTGCGGCGCGCGCCGAACCGGTCAGCCACCACCCCTCCAAGCCCCATGAACAGCGTGTAGCTCAGCAGGAATGAGGAATAGACAGTTCCCATCTCCGTTTCGGAGATTCCGAACTCCTTCATCATCCCCGGCCCGGCGATCGACATGATGGTCCGGTTGAAGTAGCTCAGGCCGCTGAAGACCGTCATCAGCACGACCAGACGGATCTGGACCGCGCGCGGCGGGAACACGGTCAAGGTTGACGAAGCGGCCATTCAAGCGCCTCCATGAAGAAACGATCACTCCCCATCGCCGCGTGGTTGCCGCGCATGCGACAGATCCGCAAGTTTACATCAAACACACAGTCCCGCACTCCCCGGATCGCCGTTTCCGCCCAGTGTGCGACTTGGGGACAACTCAGCCAATTGGCCCCGAAAGCGAATCCGCGGGCAGCTCAGTCGCTGCCGAAACCCGCTTTGAAACACGCTCTAACCGAACGCCAATCAGATTCCGAAAGTCGCCCAATCAGGCGCACCTCCCGTTGCAACAGAGTGACCGGGAATAACCTGAAGAAAGACGGCTGATGAAGTCACAATCTGTCGGAGCGAGTTCTTTCGGTGGCTGCGTTGTAATCAGACGTCGTGCCTGCGCCTGGAAACGCGCCAACAACAACGTCGCCGGGGCTCAACGCCCTTCACGCTCTTGCCGCTCAAATCGTTCGAGCGATGCAAGTGATGGCTTCCCGAAGATCTTCGTCCGACCAGGAGTCCGACCAATCAACACGTCGCCCGCCCCCAAGGTCGGCGAGTTGCTGCGCCCAAACTAGCACTTTCCTGGCCTCGTCCGGCGGGAACATCCGCACAACTTTGATGAGCGATTCCTCATTGGCGTCGAGAACCATGGCCTCCATCTCTCGCTCACAGTTTAACGGCTGCGTGGCTGCCGCGTCGTGTGGGGATGCCGACGATGCGCCTGTTTAGTCGTCGCTATCGAACGCGAATCCGGGTTGGCCCGACGACCGTCAGCCGGCCCCGAAGATCTAGTGCGAGGAGGTTCGGAAGCCGCTCACGAATAAACGTCAGCACACCACGCCGGCCCGAGCGAACAGGACGGAACAAAACGACTCCGGAGTCTTGCCCTGCCGGATACTGCTGAAGATTCGCGATGCCCTTGTCCAGCGTCAGCAGGATTCTATTCTCCGAGGCGACCACCGCTACCAGAACCGGGTCCTTTGCGCCCATAAGACCTTCATCGAACACCGTATCCGCCTCGTGCCCCAAATCACGCAGGTCGGCCGCCAACTCGCCGGGTAGATTCTCGTCAATCTTGAACTTCACGACGCCCTGAGCGGCAGCAGGCGCTCCTCATGCGCCAATTCCGCCGCATATGCCAAAGACGCCTGCACATGCTCCGGCCTGAGCGACGGGTAACTGGTCAGGATCGCCTCTGTACTGGCGCCCTCGCCAAGGCTATCAAGGATCACCGTGACCGGAATCCTGGTCCCTTTCGCGCACAACTCGCCCCCACAGATCTCCGGGTCCCGGCTCAAGTATTCCTGCCAATCCGCCATGTCCTTATTGTACGGACGAATCGAGAGGTCCTACTGCGGTAGCAGTTTTCCCCAACAGCGCGCCTACAGCCTGAGCATCTGACCCGTCCAGTGGGATTATCTCGGTCCTCTCAAATTGAAGCATCCTCCAAAGGCGCACCTGCCTGGCTGGATTCCGAATGACTTGCGCCAGCGCCGTGGCTGGAACGATGACCCGGCCATCCTCCTTCAGAGCAGCATCGAGAACCAGAAGGACCCGGCGATCGTTCCGTTCCAGCGCGATCAGCCCGCCGGCGTCGAAGACGATCCCCTTCACGCGGCGTTCCGCGGCTTGGCCCCACGCTTTCGCGCCGAAAGCATGCTTCTCGCCCACGCTCGTTCCCTCGGTTTGGGCGGCCCGCCGGTTGCGCTCAGACCTTCATCGATCATGGCTCGGAATTCGGCCGCATTCTCCAGAGACTTCTGCACTGCCTGCTGAATAAAACCGGAGATGGTCGGGGATTCTTGAGCCGCGACGCGCTTGCGGATCTCCTGAAGCTGGCGGTCCGGCAAGGTGATCGTGATCTTGGTGGTCGCCATACCACTCACCATACCACGCCCTGCCACCCAACTGCCCCGCGGCTCCACTCCGCCGTTGGCGCAATCGGTCTGCCGTCCGCTACTGGAAAAGGGCGAGCCCATCTTCGCCCCGCATGCGCCTCATCGCAAAAAGTGCGTTCACACTAAGCCGCCCAAGCCTGCCAGGCGCAGGTTCGAACACGAATTCCGGTACCAGTTCGCCATGCTCACGCGCCGCGCCCTTGAGACGATAGATGAAATTCTCAACAATCCGGACACTTCGCCATCCGTTCGCCTCAAGGCCGCCCTCGCCGTCCTCAAACAGGACTGGAAACTCCCCCGTTCGACAGATTTCGACACTGTTTCACAGCCGGCGGAATCTTTGCGAAACGAATTGGCGCCCGAGACCGAATCCGGCCCATTCGACACTTTTCGACACCTCGCACCCAATGAAATCAACGATGTGCGAAACGAATTGGCCTCGGAACCCGCAGCTAAGCCCCAACCCGTCCGCAGCCACAAGATCGGCCGCAACGTCCCCTGCCCCTGCGGCTCCAATCTCAAGTACAAGCGTTGCTGCGGAAAGTGAGGTTCGACACTTTTCGACACCTCGTCTTCAATAAAATCAATAGGTTGCGAAACGAATTGCGTGCCCCGGCACCCGCTGTGGGCCTGGCGGCCGTTTGCCAATCCACCGGCGCGCGTGGTAGCAATTCGAGAGATGCGCCGCTCGCGACACACCCGCCGCTGCTTTCTCCTGGGCTCGCTGCCTACTATCCCCGCGCTGGCGGCCAAGCCGCGCCGCATCCGGCTCTCCTTCCCCGCGACGGGTGAATCCGTAGTGGCCGAATTGCTCGAGCGCGAGGCGCCTGCGGTCTGCGACTTCATCTGGAGCATTCTGCCGGTCGAGCACAAGACCATTCACGGAATGTATTCAGGGGCCGAGGTGTTCGTTCTCATCGACAAGCCCAAGCCGGCGCCGCGTGAGAACGAGGTGCAGATGCCGCTCCCGGGCGAGATCCTGTACTTCTACGACGACGGGAAAAAAGTCAGCACCGGCGAGGAGACCGGCGAGATCTGCTTCATCTACGGCCGCGGAGTGACGCTCCGGCAGTCGGAAGGCGTGCCCACGTTCGCCCGGCTGTTCGCCCGCGTGCCCGGCGACTGGACCAAAGACTGGGTCGAGTTCGCCAAGGCATGCCGTAGTGTCCGCTGGGACGGCCCGCGGACCATGCGCATCGAGCGTGTGCCCGAGTGAGACCGGCCCGATGCCGAACCTGCCCCCCGACAAGCTCCCAATCCTCCACGCCGCCGTCGATGCCCTCCGGACCGTTCCCAACGTCACTGCAATCGTCCTTGGCGGTTCCTATGCCTGCGGCTTTGCGCGGCCCGAGTCCGACCTCGACATCGGCGTTTACTACCGCGAGGCAGCCCCGCTCTCGGCGGATCACATCCGTTCCGCCGCCCTCACAATCTGCACCGCCGGATCGGTCCCGGTCGTTTCCGGTCTCTACGACTGGGGACCCTGGGTGAACGGCGGCGCCTGGATTCAGACGCCCGCCGGCAAGGTCGACTTCCTCTATAAGAACGTGGACCAGATCCAGACTGTCATCGAAGAAAGCCGCCGCGGCATCTGGCGTCACGACTACGACCAGCAGCCGCCCTACGGTTTCCGGAGCATCGTCCTGCTTGGAGAGACCGCCATCTGTGTCCCGCTCTACGACCCTGAAGACGCAATCGCCCGCCTGAAGGAATCGGTAGCCGTCTACCCGGAGCCTCTCCGCGGCCGGATTCTCCAGGAAGCCCTATGGGGCGCCGAGTTCACCTTGCACTTCTGCCGTACCTTCGCCGGTTCGGCCGATGTCTATAACGCGGTCGGGTGTATGGCGCGCGTCGCCCAGTTCCTCGTCCACGCTCTCTTCGCGCTCAACAGGCGCTACTTCGTCAGCGACAAGTACGCAAACAGGCTGATCGGCGAGTTTACCCTCCGCCCCCCCGATTTCATGGCCCGCCTCGCCCAAGTTCTGTCAGGTCCTGGCGCGACCACCGGCGAGTTGTCCAAGGCGTTGGAATCGCTGACCGGGCTCTGGCTCGAAACGGTCCACCTGACCGCGGGCGCATACTCGCCCCGCTACGATTTGAAGGCGCATCTCCCTTAACCAATGCTACGCACGCAGGTCGTAGCATCGCAGCCGCGGACCCGACCCGTTCATGATGTCGCGTGTGTTCTGGCTGACGTACAGCAGCCCCTGCGACAGCACCGGCAGCGCCCAGCTTTCGCGCGCGGCGAACAACCAGGTGCGTGCGAGCTCCTTGTGGCCTTTGGGCGACAGGTCGAGCCACAGCAGATGCCCTAGTTCGCCCAGGCACAGGTACTGACCGTCGGCTGCGAGCAACGTTCCGCGAAACGTCCCCAGGCGGCGCTGCTGCTGCTGGCTGCCGGTACCGATGGTCTCGTCCCACTCGGGCGTGGCGCGCCAGGCGATTTGCCCCGTCTTGGTGTCGAGGCAGGCGAGCGATGCGTCGGGTTCGTTGCGTCCGTCGAAGCCGTAGAGATAACCGTCTTTGTGAATGGGCGTGTTGAAGTGCAGGCCGAAGTCGCGCGTGGTAAACGCGACCTTGTGCGTGAAGTCGGGGTTGATCTCGATGAGTGCGCCGCCGGTGCGGTAGCTGGCTGAGATGAACACCTTGTTGTCGAAGATGACGGGGCAGGAAGCGTTCACCGATTCGTAGCTCCGGCTGCGCCACGGCACGGTGAAATCCACTTTGCCGCTGGCGGGATCGATGCACAGCAATCCGCCCGTGGGCGGGTCCGATTCGCCCCCGGCAAACACGAACACACGCCGCTTGCTGTGGACGGTGGCGGGGATAGGCGAGGCGTAGGACGGTCCCCACTCCTTGCCCGCCTGCCACACTTCTTTCCCGGACTCTTTGTCAAGCCCGACCACGCACGGGCCACCCACCGCGCCCACTTGGGCAATCAGAAGCTTGCCTTCGATGAGGGGCGTCGAGGCGACGCCGAAGAAGTCCTGCCGGGCTTTGTAGTCGGCGGCGAGGTCGCGCTTCCAGATCACCTTGCCGGACTGGAGATCGAGGCAGTGCAACTGCCACTGCGCGCCCAGCGTATAGACCTTGCCGCCGTCGATCACCGGCGAACACCGGGGGCCGTTATTGTAGCCGTAGCGGTCTTCGTAGGTCGTGTTGTAGGCGAACTGCCACCAGCGCGCGCCGTGTTCCGGATGCAGGCACTCAACCAGTTCGCGGTTGCCCACGCGGTGCTGATAGAGCAGGCGGTCGCCTTTGATGGCGGGCGACGAATAGCCGGTGCCCTTCTGCAACTCCCAGAGCAGCGGAGCGGGGAGCTTGCGCGACAGCTTGGTTTCGGTGGAGGTGGCGTTGTGGCGCGGACCGAGAAACGCCATCCAGTCTTCGGTCACCGCCCCCGCCGGTTTCGGTTTGGGCTTGCGGTGGAACTTCACTTCCGCGTTCGCCGCGGGCTCCTGAGCCGGTAGCGCGGCGGCCAATGCACCCAGCCATTCGCGGCGCGTCATTTCTTCTTCCAGGAGGGCTCTTCGAGAACAGCGGCGGCGGGTTGATCGAGACAGTAGTATCCGCGCGGACGCCCGGTGGCGTTCGAGGCGCCGCTTTCGTAGAAG
>JAEUQD010000886.1 GCA_016789925.1 Bryobacterales bacterium
GAAGACCGTCGCTTCCGACGCGGCGGGCGCGGTGGAAAAGGTTACCGGCGTTTCGGTAGTCGACTCGGGTTATGTCTACGTCCGCGGCTTGGGCGAGCGCTACAGTTCCACCATGCTCAACAACGCCATGATTCCGACCACGGAGCCGGAACGCCGCGTGGTGCCGCTCGATCTGTTCCCCTCCGCACTCATTGACAACATCAAGGTTCTCAAGACATACACTCCCGAATTGCCCGGCGAATTCTCCGGCGGCGTCGTGCAGATGCGGACCATCGAGTTCCCCACCGCCCGCACCCTTCGCGTGAGCGCCACCTACGGTTTCAATTCGCTCACCACCTTCCGCCGCTTCAACTCCTACTCGGGCGGCAGCCGCGACGCCTTCGGCTTTGACGATGGAACTCGCGGCCTACCCGGCGTCATTCCCCGCGACGGCCGCCTCTTTGCCGGCCGCTACACAGACCAGGAGTTCCAGCAGTTCGGGCGTGCCTTCGCCAATAACTGGGGCCTGGCGCAGCGCGATTCGATGCGGCCGCAACAGACCTACTCAGTGGCGGGCGGCGATCTGTTCTGGGGTGGACGTCTCGGGATTGTCGGGGCGCTCACTTTCAGCAACCATCCGCAGCGCATCGACGAAACTCAGCGCTACCTGCGCACGGGCGTCAACAGCGCCCCCGTCATCTTTTCCGACTACTCTCCCTTTGAAGGGCACACCGAAAATGCGCGCCTGGGCGGCGTAATGAACGCGGCTTTCAAGCTGAACCCCAACAACAAGCTGGTTTGGCGCAATACGATCACGCGCGACTCCGACAAAGAAGGCCGTTACTTCCGCGGCTACAACGGCGGTCTGGACGCCGTGATCGAATCCACGCGATTGCGCTGGGTGGAGCGCTCCGTCGCCTCCACCGGCGTCGAAGGCGAACACTCCATCTCGTGGCTCAAGAACAGCCTGGTCATCTGGCAGTTCACCTACTCCGCCTCGAACCGCGACGAACCTGATTTCCGCGAGACCATTCGCGGCCAGGCCGGCGACGGCGCATTCACCTATCTGCCGGTTGCGGATTCCGGTATCCGCTTCTTTTCCGGCCTGAAAGACAAGATCTACGAACCGCTCCTCGAATGGGGCTTGCCGTTCTACAAGGGCAAAGTCAGCGGCATGTTCAAAGCCGGGTTCCGCGGCACTTTCCGCGACCGCTCCTTTGCCGCCCGCCGCTTCCGCTTCGTTCCCATCCGCACCCAGACCCTGAATTTCCGCTCGCCCATCAACGAGTTGTTCGGCCCCGCGAATATCCGCCCCGACGGCTTTGTCGCCCGCGAAATCACGCGCGGCACCGACGCCTACACCGCCGACATGGATGTCTATGCCGGCTTCGTGCAGGTGGACCTCGCGCTCGGTCCGCGTCTCCGCATCGTCGGCGGACTCCGCATGGAAGACGCCAACATCCGCGTCGCCACCATCGACCCGCTGGTTCCCGGCGCGCGCCCGTCCATCGCCACTCTCAACAACCGCGACCCGCTCCCTGGCGTCAATGTGATCTACGCCTTGACCCCACGCCAGAACCTCCGCTTCGGCTACGGGCGCACCGTCAACCGGCCAGACTTCCGCGAACTCTCGCCGTTCGAATTCACCAACGTATTGGGCGGCTTTGCCACCGCCGGCAACCCCAACCTCCAGCGCGCCCGCATTGAAAACTGGGACGCCCGCTGGGAGTGGTTCCTGGGCGGCGACCAGGTGATCGCCGCCAGCTACTTCTTCAAAGACTTCACCAGCCCCATCGAGTCGATTTTCACGCCTACCACCGCCGAACTCCGCCAGAGCTTCATCAACGCCGATGGTGCGCGCAATCAAGGCGTTGAGCTCGAATTCCGCCGCTCGCTCAGGAGCATGAGCCGGAAGCTCAATGGATTCGCCACGCAGTTCAACTTGACACTGGTGGACTCCAATGTCCGCATCCCCTTGGCGCTCGCCCCCCAGTTGACCTCCGCGGAGCGTCCGCTGATGGGGCAGTCCCGCTTTATCTACAACTTCATCATGGACTGGGTGAAGCCGAAATGGCGCTCCAACGCGCGCTTCTTCGTCAACTCCGTCTCGCGCCGGTTGACCGACGTCGGTACCTTCCGGCTCCCCGATATCTACCAGGAACGCAACACGTTCATGGACGCCGTTTATCAATTCGACATCAAGGAGAACGGCAAGTGGAGCATCCGCTTCACAGCCGAAAACTTAACCGACAACCGGTACCGGTGGATGCAGGGCGACATCACCCAGCGTGAGTTCCGCATCGGACGAACCTTCACCGTCGGCACCAGCTTTTCGATTTTCTAGAGAGGACAAACCAGAGTATGAACACAAAGCAGTTACTCGTAGTGTGTCTGGGGGCCTTGAACCTATCAATCCTCCAGGCCGGCGGCGCGGGAGCGGTGAACTTCGCCACCGTGAGCGCCGACGATGCCCAGCGCGAAGTCTCCGGCCAGACCACGCTCAGCTCGAGCGCAGCCATGTGGATTTGGGCAGACAAGACCGTCTACCGCCCCGGCGATCAGTTAACCGTACGCGGAACGCTGAAGCCCAACAACGACCTTTACCCCTACACCCTGGTGGCCTACCGCCAGAACAACCAGACCGGCCAGAAGTTTTTTCTGCCGGGCGGCACCTCTGAACCCACCGATATCTTCGGCAGCACCCTCGAGCAAGGCTTCCGAATCACGCGTCTGCCCGCACTCAACAAGCAGGTGCTGATCGGCACTGGCGGTCTGGTGTCGACCTCCGCGGCCACGGTGCCGGAAGAGTACGGCATGCACACCCTCGTGCTTCAGTTGCGCGATTACACGGGAACCCGTGTGGTGAAGTCGGCCTACTTCAAGATCGGCGTAGTCCGTGAATTTGTGGACGCTCCCAGCGAGATCGGTGCCAACACAACCTGGACCAGCGACAAAGCCTACCGCCTGCAAGGCATCGTGCAGATCAAGGGCGCGGTATTGACCATCGAGCCCGGCACGTTCGTGATCGGCCAGCCTGGTTCGCAGCCGCCGTCCGTTCTTCTCGTGACGAACACCGGCCGCATCAATGCCGTTGGCACACGTTCGCGCCCCATCATCATGACCAGTTCGCAGCCCATCGGCAGCCGCGCCCGCGGTGACTGGGGCGGCCTCATCCTGCTGGGCAAAGCCCCCATCAACGATGCCGGCGGCGCATTGCCGATTGAAGGTCTGCCCGACACGCCCGAAACCCGCTTCGGCGGCACCGACGTCAACCATAGCTGCGGCTCGCTCGCCTATGTGCGCGTCGAATACGCCGGTGCGCAGTTGCGGCCCAACGAAGAAACCAACGCCTTCACTTGGGGCGGCTGCGGCAAACAGACGACGGCGCACCACTTGCAAGCCCACTACGGTTTTGACGACTCGTTCGAATGGTTCGGCGGCAACAACGACGCCAAGTACCTCGTCGGCACTCACGGCGCGGACGATTACCTCGACGTCCAAATCGGCTACACAGGCCGCATCCAGCACGTGGTAGCGCTCGCCAACGCCGACAACAGCAACCGCTGCTTCGAAGTCGACAACTACGAGCGTGACTTCGCCGCGCGTCCCCTCGGCAAGTGGTCCGTTTATAACGTCACCTGCGTCGGCAATCGCGGCGCAACCGGCTTCGACGAACCGGACGCCTCCGCCATCATGATCCGCCGCGGCGGCGCGGGCGTCTACGCCAACATCCTCGCCACCAACTGGATGACCGGCACTATGACCATCGCCAACAACGACGCCGTGCTGGCCAACGTCCCCAACGACCTCACCCTCAACGGCCTGCTCGCCTGGAACAACGGCACTGGCGCGAACACCATCGACGGCCAGGTGGCCGCCGGCTTCCGGCCCTTCATCCAGAACACGGCCCGGAACGTCCTGTTCGCGGACCCGATGCTGCGCCGCCCCCTCGAATACAGCGACCCCGACTTTCGTCCCATGACCGGTTCGCCGGTCTTCCGCCCCGGCTGGGTCCAGCCACCAGACGACGGCTTCTTTGACCAGTGGGCGAACTACATCGGCGCCTTTGGCGATGTCGACTGGACTGAAGAATGGACTACTTGGGCGCAGGAAGAAGACCTGAAAGTAGGCAATTCTTTCTGAAGCCAATCACCCACCGTGGCCCTTAGAGGTCACCGTGGGTTTTTTTGTTTCTTCGTCTTCTCCGGCGCGGCCGCGGGCGGTGGTTGCTCGCCATCGAACGTCACCGACGAATCCGTCGTCGAAATGGTCGACTCCGCCGTGAACCGCCGGTAATTCATGTACTTCACCTCATTCCGTACACAGGTGATCGACGCGCGCCCGCACGCCAGATTCTCCGCCCGCGTGGGCAGTAGAAACTGCTTGTCCCCCAGTTTCACCATCCCGTAGTCCACCGTCATCTCCACGGAGGCCATCGGGTAGCTCTCCGGAATCTGCCTCCCGATCATCTCCACCCGCAACACACGGCTGGTTTCATTGTCGATCCAGACGCTGCCGTGGTAGGCGGGGTAAAGAACGTTGCCGCCAAAGTCGACCTTCCAGTGTGAGTTGGCTTTCAACACGCGATACGTGAACTTCTTGGCCGGACGCCCGCCCACTTCCGAATCGCGGTCGTACTTGAACTCCGCATTCGTGTTCGACGCGAGCACGTCCAACTGGATCGTCCCGTATTCGCCCGTCGACCACGTCCCCGTATCCTGGGGACTGCCCTTCTTGATCAGCTTCCCATTGCGCTTGAAATTGCCGTAACTTTCCTTGCCGTCCGAATACATCAGGTCCGTCTCAATCCGATCCTGCAACTTCCAGTCGATATTGCGCAGCCCCTCACCGGAATAGCGCAAGGTCAATTGCTGGCAGATGAAATTCGGAAGCTGCTCCGCGAAGTCGAACGCTACCACCCTCGCTTTGTCGATCGGATCCTCGGGTTCCGCCGCCGGCTGCGTGCTTTCTTCCTTGATCACGCGTCCTTCGGAATCCGTCACAATCTCGCGTCCTGGCGGCAGCGGAATCGGTACCGCCTCGGGCCGTGCTTCGCCGCGGCGCGATGGGTCGCCCGCTTTCGGAATTCCTCGCTTCAGCCGCGGCGGCGCGTCTTCATTCTGCGCGCACAGCGCGGCCGCAAACAACACCAACAACCACCACCTCATGGCAGCCACCGTTCTTCGCGCCAGGCCATGTCCCAGAACAGATACTCGTAGCGCGCGCTGATCGTGTACAACTCCACCAGCCTCCTCCGCTGGGCCGGACTCGCTTCCGCCGCCTCCGCATTCATGATGTCGAGTACTTGGCCAACCACTTTGCCGTACTCCTCTCCGGAATACTGATCGATCCAGCGCTGATATGCCGCGTTCTTCGAACCCCGGCGCTTCAGCTCCTTTCCCACTTCCCAGTAAATCCAATAACAGGGTAGTACCGCCGCCATCCCCTCGGCAAACGATCCGCGGGCCGCCGTGGCCAGCAGGTGATTCGTATAAGCGTAATTGCTGGGGGCCATGGTGTCCACCCGCGGTACGCCCTTCAGCAGCGTCTCGTGCAGTTGCCTCTCCACCTGAATCGCTTCGGAGGCGTGCTGGTTGAGCGTGATCGCCCAGTCCTCCCTCGGCGCTTTCGACGCCAGCAGCGACAGCGCCTGCCCGAATGCGCGCAGATACAGCGCGTCCTGTTGCAGATAGAAACGGAACCGCCCTTCGGGCAATGAGCCGTCGCTCAAGCCTTTCAAAAACGGATGCGCGAGAGTCTGCCGGTACACCGGCAGCGACGCCTTCCACATCTCATCTGTGATAGACGCGAACGCCAGTGAAGAGAGTACTGCGAAGCTAAGCGAACACCTGCTGAATGACCTTCCCGCCGAAGTCAGTGAGTTTTTCATGACGCCCGTTGTGAAGATACCAGAGCTTGTGCTGGTCCAGCCCCATGGCGTGCAAAATCGTGGCGTGGAAGTCGCGCATATGCCAGGGGTCCACCGCGTGGAGCCCGAATTCGTCGGTCGCCCCCAGCGTCTGTCCCCCCTTGATGCCCCCGCCCGCAAACCACATCGTGAACCCGTAGGGATTGTGGTCGCGCCCATTACCGCTTTGCGACATCGGCAGCCGTCCGAACTCGCTGCCCCACACTACCAGCGTCGAATCCAGCAATCCGCGCGACTTCAAATCCCGCAAGAGAGCCGCGATCGGCTTGTCGGTATGGCCGCACATCTTCTCGTGGTTCGCTTGCAGATGGTCGTGCGCGTCCCACTGCATGCTCAGCGGACCGCCTCCGTGATAGAGCTGCACAAATCGCACGCCGCGTTCGACAAACCGCCGCGCCAGCAGGCAGCGTGTCCCGAAGTCGGCCGTGTGCTTCTCGTCCAACCCGTACATCTCGCGTGTCACCGCCGTTTCCTGCGACAGGTCCACCGCCTCCGGCGCATGGCTCTGCATCCGGAACGCCAGTTCATACGAACTGATCCGCGCCGCCATCTCCGAATCCCACGCCGGTGTGTCCAGATCGTTCATCTTCTGCAACAGGTCCAGCCGCTTCTTCTGACGATCCACGGAAACGCCCGCCGACGGCTGCAGGTGCAGAATCGGCGTCGGACCCGGCCGCAGCAGCGTCCCCTGATACACCGCCGGCAAAAAGCCCGCGCCCCACATCGGCGGTCCGCCCTCCGGCGTTCCTTCCGACTGCGGCATCACCACATACGCCGGCAGATTCTCCGACTCCGAACCCAATCCATACGTCACCCACGAACCCACCGACGGATAGCCCATCAGAATGCGCCCCGTGGTCACCTGGTACATCGCCGGCGCGTGCACTACGCTCTCCGTCTGGAAGTTCCGCACGAAGCAGACGTCGTCCACCACTTCCGCCACATTCGGAAACAGCGTCGATACGTCCGCGCCCGACTGTCCGTGCTTGGCGAACTTCCACGGGCTCGGCAGAATCGGCGTGCTGCCGTCGGTAAACTGGCTCTTCACCTTGCCGAACGACTCGGGCAGTTGCTTGCCCGCATACTGGTCGAGCAGCGGCTTGGGGTCGAACGTGTCGATCTGTGATGGTCCCCCCACCATGAACATGAAGATCACGCTCTTGGCCTTGCCCGCGAAATGCGTCGGCTTCGGAGCCAGCGGATTGATCCGCGCCGCCGCCGCCGCGTCGCGCGCCAGCATCCATTCGAGCGCCACCGCTCCAAACCCGTTGGCCGCGCCGCGCAACACGTCGCGCCGTGAAATCGCCGGCCGGATGTGATTACGGTACATAAACAAACTCGTTCCGGTTCAACAGCGCCAGGCAGAAGTCCTCCACCAGACCACCCTGCGCCAGAAAATCTTTCGCCATCGCGACTTCGTTCGCCCGCGGAGCCCGCGCCAGCGCCAGCCGGTAAGCCCGCTCAATCCGGCAACCCGCGTCGCCTCCGCAATCCGTCGCTACCCGCGTCGCGAACGTCTTCGACTGCTGCTCCATAAAGCTGCTGTTCATCAGCGACAGCGCCTGCAGCGC
>JAEUQD010000904.1 GCA_016789925.1 Bryobacterales bacterium
TGGTAGTCCTGTACATCGATGGGCGGACGCCGGTTGTCCTGTGCCACCGCCGCTGCCGCGGCCGCCCACGTGAACAGCAAAAACTTAATAGATCGCATTCGACCGTTCCTTCTCCAATAAATCCACAATGATGCGCGCCCCATTCTCCATTGGATGCTCGACGGAGGCAAGATTTTGAGCCACCTCCGCCAAGCCCGCCCGCATTCGCGACCGGGCCTCCGAATCCGTCAGCAGGTGAATGGCGGCCGAAGAAAGCGCTTCCGGCGAAAAGCCGTCCTGAATGAACTCCGGCACGACAGCCTTACCGGCCACCAGATTCACCATCGAATAGAACGGCACATCCACTAGAAAACGGCCCATCCACCAGCTCCATGGACTGACCTTATAGAAAGCTATTAAAGGGGTGCCCAGCAGCGCCGCCTCTATCGTTACGGTACCACTGGCCGCGAGACATACATCGGCATGTGCGATGGCATCCCACGTCTCGCCTTCAATATGTTGGATGGGCGAGCCGCCAATGGGTTCCGTGAAAAATGTGAATCCTAAACGGGATGTGAGTCCGGAGGGGGTGGCGAGGACGAAATGGGCAGCTTGCCGGGCATGAATGCGGTCGACGGTTTGGGCCAGGAGGGGGAGGTGGCGGGCGATTTCGCCGGGGCGGCTGCCGGGGAGCAGGGTAATGAGAGGGCGGTTGGCCGGGATGCGGTGCTTCTTCAGCCACTCGGGGCGGGGGAGAGTGGGCCGGACGATCCGGGTTAAGGGGTGGCCGATGTGGGTGGCGCGAACGCCGCGGTCGCGGAAGTAGGATTCTTCGAAGGGGAAGATACAGAGGAGGTGATCGAGAGGACGTAGTTGCTTGATACGGCCTTTGCGCCACGCCCAGACCTGGGGCGCGATGAGGTAGACGATGGGAATGCCTTGGGCGCGGAGCTTGCGGGCCAGGCGGAGGTGGAAGTCGGGACTGTCGGTCAGGATGGCGAGGCGGGGCTTTTCGGCGCGGGCGGCGGCGACGAGCTTGCGGAATTCGCCATAGATGCGGGGGATGTGATGGATGACCTCGACCAGGCCGACGACGTTGAGGTTGGCGGCGTCGACGACAGTGCGGACGCCGGCGCTGCGCATGCGGGGGCCGGTACAGCCGAAGAATTCGGCTTTGGGCAGGTGGGTGCGGAGGGCGGTTACGAGCGAGGAGGCATAGAGGTCGCCAGAGGCCTCGCCGGCGGAAACGAGGATTTTCATTCGAAAGAGTTTGGGGTCAGGATAGCAGGGCGAGGGTGTGCCATCCTAACCCCGCCTGAGCCGGAGGACGTCAGCGGAGACCGGCGTTGCGCCGGCCGCGACAGTCCAGTCACGGCAGCCGGCAGTCACAGTGTGGGAATGTGATACGCTAGCGAGCGCCTTTTTCGATTTTTGTCAGATGTCCGGCTAATGCGCCGGAACAAACACCGGGCAGGAGCGCGCGTGCGGTATTCCGTTGATGCGGGTCTTTGATAAGTTCGATTGGGTGAAGGATTAGCCCGAAGCGTAGCGCGACAGCCGAGGATGCGGAGGGATGCGCGCCGGTCCGAGAATTTCGCCAAGATAGTGGCGGGAGCGTGTCATGAGTCCAATGAGTCCAGAAGCTGAAGCGAAGCCGATGGGCGAGACCGGCCGTCTCGTCAATGTCTTTCTCGATCCCAAGGCGGCTTTCGCGGACATTGCGGTCCGGCCGCGGCCGTGGGTACCCCTGGCGATTGTGATCGCGATCGCGATGGTGTTTTTGGCCTGCTTCTCCCAGCGTGTCGGCTGGGAACGATATCTGCGGCAGAAGGCCGAGACGACGCCGCAGTTCCAGGAGTTACCCTCGGAGCAGAGGGAGCGGGCCATCCAGATGCAGCTTAAGTTCGTGCCCTACGCGAGTTACGCCGGGCCGGTGGTGGGCTTCACCGGGATTGTAGTCATCGTCGCCGGCGCCGTGCTGCTGATGGTCAAGTTGATGGGAGGCATGGTTGCTTTCAAGCAGATGTTCTCCATCACCGCGTATGCTTTTTTGCCTGGGGCGCTGGAACGTCTTGCGGCGATTGGGGTGTTGTTTCTGAAAAGTCCGGACGATTTCGATCTGGAAAATCCGACGGTGCTCAATCTGGGCGCTATTCTCGATCCGACGACCAGTGCGAAATGGGTGATCTCGCTGGCTTCGTCGGTGGACGTGTTCGCGATCTGGACTGCGATACTGATTGCCGTCGGAATCACGGTAACGGCGAAGAGGACGTCGTTCGGCAAGGCATTGACGGCGGTCGTCACGCCATGGATTTTGTGGATCGTGTTGAAGGTGGGTTGGGCGGCGATTCGCGGGTAGTCAAAAACGCCGGCTCTTCGCTATTGCACGCCCAAGGCGCGATGATAGAGCGTATGGGACAGATAAACCGACTAAGAGATCAGAAACTGATCGCTTTTCTGCCGACACGCCATCCGGAGCAGGCGCGCACGTTTTTCGGGGAGACGTTGGGGTTGCCTCTGGTGGCCGATCAACTGCCCTTCGCACTGGTCTTCGATGCGCATGGGACAACGCTGCGCGTGGTGACGGCGCCGCCCTTCGAGCCGGCGCCGTTCACGGTGCTGGGCTGGGATGTCGAGGATGTGGAAGCGACGGCGAAGGAACTGCGCGACGCGGGCGTCGAGTTTCAGCGCTACGAGAACATGGAGCAGGATGAGTGGGGCGTGTGGACCTCGCCGGCAGGAGCCAAGGTTGCGTGGTTTCGAGATCCCGACGGGAACACCCTGAGCATTTCCCAGCGCTGAGCTACACTCCGAACCGATGGCCGAACAAGCGGGTGGATTGGTGCGGAGTGACGACGGCGTTGTGCAGTCCGAGCCGGGCTGCTCACCGAGGGGAAGCGGCGATTCCAAAAGGGCGAGGGCTGATAGGCCGCGTCCCTGGCGGTGATGTGGTCGAGTTCCTCGGTGAGAAAGGCGCTGACGCTCAGGCCACGCTGGGCGGCGATGCGCGCTTCAGCACCGGGGACGGTCGGAAGGAGGAAATCCGTCCGAGTATCACAACTAAGGGCCCTGTAGCTCCAGCGCCTTCTCCAGCACCGGATCGTTATCGGCAAAGTAGTCGGCCCCGGTCAGCTCCACTGCAATGTCCGGTTCAATCGATGATCCTGGAAATCCCGGCAGGGCGAACAGACGCGTGGACATCTGGCCCACCAGTTGCGAGTTGGGAAGCTGGAACGAAACCACTTCCCCAAAGCCGCTCGCCCCTCCACCGGTGGGCTCACCCACCAGCAGGGTAGCGCCCTGCGCCTTTATGTCCGCCGTATTGAGCGACGCGGAAGAGAACGTCTGTCTCCCAATCAAGAGGTATGAGCCTTTCAGCGGAAGAAACCTGCCGGCCGCAAACGATGCCCCCAAGGCTTGCAGGAGTGGCGTCAGCACGGCCGAATTTCCGCCGGAGTTGTTGCGGAAATCGAACACGATGCGATCGACGGGATTGGATTCGATGAACGCAACCATCTCCCGCGTGAACTGCGCAAACGGCAACGCCGGAGTGTCGCGGCACTGGTTGTACTGAAAATAAATAGTCCGCGAATCGGCCAGATATTCGAACCAGTAAGGCTGCGCCGTGTTACGGCGGTACAAAGGAAACTTTGGACGGCTGAGGTACGGCGCGTTGACCAAAGCGACCGCCGCCGGACTCACCGTGATCTCGAAATCCTCGAATCCGTAGACCACGGGCCCGACCGCATCGATAACCCCTGCCGCCTGGAGAATCTCCGGGCTGATGTGCAGATTCGCCGATTGCAGCCGCGCCCAGCTCTCGTTCTCGTGCGACACGTACTGGCGCAGAAGCGCAAAACATTCCTCAGCCGTCTTGTTGCCGATCCGCAGAACTCTCCGGCCGATGGCCCGCGCGTTCGCCTCCGCCGCCTGCGTGACATACAGCCCGTCCGGAAACCAGCGCAATCGGATGGGCAGAAACGTCGCCCGTGCGTTGGCCTGCGTCAGGCTGATCGAGGTATGCGCATCGCCGATTAACGCCACCAGCCGGGCAAAATCCGCCGCCAGTTGGACGTCCGTGCGCCCCGGGATCGATTCGTCGACAGTCCGAGCCGCTTCGGCAAACTCGGCACGGGTGATCTTGGTGTAGGGGTTCGGATGGCGCGATGCGATCTGCTGCTCAAGAAACTGCAGGTCCTGCCGCCACCGTTCCTCGCGCGACTGGCTGAAGCACAGCACGGCCAGGCAAAGAAAGGAAAGGATGCCGCGTATCATCTCGCCCTTAGACGTGGGACGAAACCAAAGGTTATCTTGGCGACTAACGATTTGCTATTCCGACAAGACGGAGACGGGGGCTTCTTCGCCTCGGGGAGTGAGTTCGTTGTGGCGGTCGAGGAAGCGGACGCAGGTGTTCCAGCGGAGGACGGGGTCGTCGTTGCCGGGTTCGCGGAGTTTTTCGGCCTGCTCGTAATAGTGGAGGGCCTGGACGATCCATTCGTAGACGGAGTGGCGGAGGCCGTGGGTGCCGCGACGATAATTCGCGAGAGCGCGGCGTTCCCAGGCGATGCCGGAGTAATAGGCACGGTCGTATTCGGTGTGGAGTTGCTTGCAGGCCTGGAGGGCGGCGTTAAAGGAGCCGGCGTCGTGGCCGATTTCGTCGGTGAGCGCGAGGATGAGGCTAACGAGGGCCTGCTGGTTTTCCGGGTCGACTTCGAGGATGTCGCGGCAGATGCTTTCGGCCTGGGTGGGTTCGTTCAACAGGCGGTACCGCTCGGCTTTGGCTAAAGCGCTAGGAACGCTGTCGTGCGAAATCGGTTTGAGGGCAAACATGGGTCCTCCTTACAAGATATGGAGTAACTGTTTGAGCGGGTCGTAGAAACGGTCGACGACACGCTCTTTAAGAGGGATGATTGCGTTTTCAGTAATCGTGATGGATTCGGGGCAGACCTGGCGGCAGCAGGTGGTGATGTTGCAGTAACCGAGACTGTGCTTGTCCTTGAGGTCAGGGAGACGGTCCTCGGTGTCGAGAGGATGCATTTCCAGCGCGGCGGTATAGACGAAGAAGCGGGGGCCGGCGAACTCGTCGTGCTTGTGGTGCTCGCGCAGGACGTGGCAGACGTCCTGACAGAGGAAGCACTCGATGCACTTACGGAACTCCTGGACGCGGTCGACATCGGCCTGGGCCATGCGCCAGGTGCCGTCGGGCGCATCGGGGGAGCGGGGACGAAATTTCTTGATACTCTTCTTGACCTTGAAATTCCAGGAGACGTCGGTGACGAGGTCGCGAATGGGCGGGAAGGCGTGCATGGGCTCGACGATGACGGGCATATCGAGGTTCAACTCGTTGAGCCGGGTCATGCACATGAGCTTGGGCATGCCGTTGATCTCAGCGGAACAGGAACCGCACTTGCCGGCTTTGCAGTTCCAGCGGACGGCCAAGTCGGGGGCCTGTTCGGCCTGAATGCGATGGACGGCGTCGAGGACCACCATGCCTTCGTCAACGGGAGTGGAGTAATCCTGGAACTGGCCACCGTTGGCGTCGCCGCGCCAGATGCGGAACAAGGCTTTGTCGGGCATCCTTATTTCATCTCCTCGATCACTTGCTTGAGTTCGGCGGGCAGGGGAGGAATGGGGCGCTCTTCGATGCTCATCTCACCGGTGGATTCGCGCTTGACAATGATGTTGACCTTGCCCCATTCGGCGCTCTTCTCAGGGAAGTCGTCGCGGAACTGGGCGCCACGGCTTTCCTTGCGGAGAATCGCGGCGCGGGTAATCGCTTCCGAGACAACGAGCATGTTGGGGAGGTCCATGGCGGTGTGCCAGCCGTTGTTGTACTGGCGGTGACCGGCAACACCGACGTTGACGGCGCGGGCGGAAAGGCCGGCGATGACTTCGAGGGCCTCCTTCATTTCGCTTTCGGTGCGGACGATGCCGACCAGGGCCTGCATCTTATCCTGTAACTCGTGCTGTAACTGGTAGGGGTTTTCGCCGGCGGCATCACGGTCGAAGGGAGCGAGGGCGGCCTTGGCGGCGGCATCGACCTGGGCCTGGTCGACCGTGGGCGAGCCGTAATTCTTCGCGAATTCGGCGGCGTACTGGCCGGCGCGCTTGCCGAAGACGATTAAGTCGGAGAGAGAGTTGCCACCCAGGCGGTTGGCTCCATGGAGCCCGGCCGCGACTTCGCCCGCGGCGAAGAGTCCGGGAACCGAGGACATCTGGGAGTCGCCATCGACGCGGACGCCACCCATCATGTAATGCGTGGTGGGTCCAACCTCCATCGGCTCTTTGGTGATGTCGATGTCGGCGAGCTGCTTGAACTGGTGATACATACTGGGCAGCTTGCGCTTGATGTGTTCGGCGGCCTTGGGGAGGCGCTCTTTGATCCAGGCGATATCGAGGAAGACACCGCCGTGCGGGCTGCC
>JAEUQD010000913.1 GCA_016789925.1 Bryobacterales bacterium
ATCGGCACGCGCGATCTCAAGCGGATTGAAGTCGTGGGCACCCCCATCGCCAAGGTGCGCTATTCCTTCCGCGCCGTCCCGTCTACTGCAAACACTCGAGCATCGATTTGCAGCGGGCGGCAGTTTGCAGGGTAGCCGGCACTTCGCCAAACACCTTGACAGGCACTAGCGCGGCAACCTGCGCGATGTCTGTGTGTCTCAAGATCCCCAAATAGTGCGGACCCTGGCGGTGCGACGCAGGGGGCGACGTCAGCACAACCCGCTGCACCGCGCCATCCAAAAGCGCCGCGTACAGGCCGTTCACGCCATCCTCCCCTTTTCCGGTCACGGTGATTGCGCGGCTGTCGACATTGGGCAGGCTGCGCAGCAGTTCCAACGACCGCAGCAGTTCGTACACCTGCATCGATTCCAGCGTCGTCCCCATCACCATCGCTTGCCGCTTCATGTGATGTACCGGGTCGTTGTCGCTGAAACTCCGCAGATTCCGTTCCAGTGCGCGACTGCCGCGGTCAATCGTCTCCACGATGAGCACGGCCCGCTTACCCCACTGGTTGCGCTCCAGCGGCTGTTCATTACCCCAAACGGGAATCCCCCGGCGGTGGTCCGTCACCAGCAGCGCGGGTAGCTTTGCGGACTCCGGCGTACCGGTGGGCAGCGAGTAGAGAGCCTTCACACGAATCCCTTCAAACGAGGTAAAGCTGACCTTGCGGACCACTCGCCCCTGCACCGTCTCCTGCTGTCCCCACTGCGTATCGAGCGCCGAAGGCTTCTCCGGAAACTGCCGGAACACTTCGCGTCGCAGCAATGCGGCCAGTTCCGCGCGCGACCGTTTGCCCGTCGAAGCGTGCAAAGGAATGAACTCCTCATCGATCCGTGTCAGCCGCTCATTCAGCGGCAAGCCGTCCCGGAAGCAGACCAGATCCGGCTCCTGGGGCAGTTGCGTCGATCCTTCACTTGTCAGCGGCGTCGTCGCACCCAGAAAGTGTTTCATGAAGAAGTTGTAGACCGGCAAGCGAATCGCTTCCGTGTCGACATGTCCCCCGGGCGCGACCGCCGTTCCGATAGCACTTTCGGCCTGATAGAGTCGATAGATTTCGGCCGTCTTGTCCACCATCTCCGTAAAGGCGTTCATCGGAAAACCAGGATCGGCATCGGCGTTGCACAGCAACTGTGCGCGCGGCGCAATCAACGCCCCCACCTCCGCGTACAGCATCCCGTGACTGTTTACCGGATACTGGCAGTCGCAGTGCGCAAAGCTCAGCCGCTGCTTCACCCAGCCCGTAGACGACAGCACGCCTGAAACCGGTGCGGACGCCGCGATCCGTTCATCCAGCGCCGCCAGAAAATACGTCGTCATCCCGCCGCCCGACCGTCCGGTCGCGCCGATCCGTTTCGGGTCCAGATCCGGCCGCGCCGCCAGGTAGTCTACCGCCCGGCGTGCATTCCACAACTCCACCGCGAGCGGTGAAAAGCCCCGGCTGTACCAATGGAACCAGGCATTCGAATACACGCCATGATGCGTGAACTCCACCTCGCCCATCTCGATGTTGTCCATCACCAGCGCGGCGATTCCGTGCGCGGCAAACCACGCCCCGTGCCGCGCATAGTAGCGTTTGCTCGCGTGGCCGCACTGGTAGAGCACTACCGGATACGGCTTCTGCCCGCCGCGCGGCAGGTAAAGGCTCGCCGTCAGGAACAACCCCGGCGCGGTCTCGATCACCAGGTTCTCCATCCGGTAATCCGGATACTCCGCCTGATGCGTGATGCTGGCTACCGGCGGTGTCTGCGGCCACGGCAGGTTGTGCCAGAGCATCTGGCTCAGGGCTGCACGAGCCTGTTTCTTGCGCGGCTCCCATTGCTGAACGCTGTTGATCCCGCGGAACAACGCTTCGTGCCGCCGCTCAACCTCCCTGTTGAAATAAGACTGGAGTTTCTCGTACTCCTCGTTCTGCGGCGCCTGCGCCGGACGAACCTGGGCTGCGGCTGACGTCGTCAGCCAGAGAACCAGCCCCGCAACGGCTCGTTTCTTATCCATAGGCCTCCATCACCACGTCGCTGGGCGCAGCGTCGTAGCCGGTGTGATCAAAGCGAGTGAAGAAATGTTGGAGAACCAGCACGGCCGCCCCCCGCAATGCCGACCGCGAGTCAATCCGGGAAGGCAGCAGGCGTAACCCGGTCAAATGATAGCTCGGCACACGAGCCCGTAACTCCGACTGGATCACGTCTTCAACCAGGTCCCACGCAGAGGCCATCGGCTCCCCGATGATGATGGCCTGCGGGTTCAAGGCGGCAATCACACTGACAAAACCATAAGCGAGGTAGGTGGCCGTCGTGCGAAGAGCTTTAAGAGCGTGCAGGTCGCCACGGCGCGCCAGTTCCACGATCCGCTGCGATTCCTCGAGCATGGCGCCATCACCCCCGCCAACGCCTCCCGACTCCCGGTAGGCGCGTACCAAGGCCGCGTCGGAGGCATATTGTTCCCAGCACCCGCGATTCCCGCAATTGCAAAGCCTCCCGTCGGGATACAGCATGATGTGGCCGAACTCCGCCCCCGCCGACGAGTAGCCGTGCAGAATCCGGCCATCGACAAACACTCCGGAACCCAATCCGCCCTGCATCCGGATATAGACGAAGTAACGGAGTTGGTTGCCCTCTCCCGGCGAATACCACTGTTCGGCAAGCGCCGACAGGTTCGCGTCATTCTCAAAAAACAGCGGCCACTCGAGTTGGCGTCGCAGCCGCGCGCCGGCCTCCACGCCCACCCAGCCGATGCCTTCCGCGCCAATCACCCTTCCGGCCACCTTATCGATTGTTCCCGGCAGAGAAATGCCAATACCCAACACTTCCCGCGGCTCGCGCGATCCGGCCAGGGCGCGGATCGTAGCCGCTAACTCATCGAGGAATCCTTCCGGTTCGGCCCGGAACGGCACCGTCCGCTTGTTCAGGATCTCACCGTCGAGGTCCACGAGAATGAGCGTCGAATCCGGACGCGCAATCTCCACTCCAATCGCCGCCATCGCACCCGAACGCAGCCGCAAGCCCCCGGCCGGCCGGCCCGACCGCGACGAACTCTCCGGCTTTTCGTCGCTCACCAGCTTACTTCTCAGCAGCCGGTTGACGACGAATTTCACCGACGCCGGCGAAAACCCGGTGACCTTGGCGATCTCGCTCCGCGAAATGCCGGGATTCCGGCGAATCGTGTTCAACACTAACCGGTCGTTCGCCTGGCGTAGTGCCGACTTCCGGAGCACTCCCGAGGTAGTAAAGGTAACCGACGGCATCGTAGGCAGCTTCCTTCTAGCTTACGGTCCGCCGTGGTCCTGCTTCTACCACTCCAGCCGAAGACCCATCCGAAAGCTCCGTTCAAACGGCTGGTCGCCTGTCGACGCCCCGTTCACGCCGCCGATGCTCGAGATCACGCCCACCGCCGCCGCTTGCGAAATGTTCGTCGCCGGATTGCTGTAGTTGGGGTGGTTGAAGAAGTTCGTGGCCGTCACTTCGTAACGTAGCCGCGCCCGGTCGGTGAAGTAGAACGATTTGAAGAAACCCGCATGCCAGATGTTGACGTTGGGTCCCTTGATCACGCCCTTGGCGGAGTTGCCGAACCGGCCCACCGGCGGCGCGCCAAAGGCCGATCCGTCAAACCACCGGGAGAGGCTGCGTTGATCTCCTGACAGGTTCGCGTCGCGCAAATGGTCCGGCCGGATGGTCACGATCGGTCTCGTCCGGGTGGAACTGAATGCGGTTCCCGTGGGGTCCGCCCCCGTCCAGAACGGTGTCAGAAACTGACCGGAGTAATAGCTGTAGATCGCGCTGATTTCCCATCCGCCGACGATTGCATTGAATGCCCGGTTCGCATTCGACAGGAACGGACGTCCCTTCCCCCACGGAAGTTGGTAAATCAGGTTGGTCGTGAATCGGTGAGTCGGAATGTCCTGCCACACGCTGCGCTCCCGCGCCCGGTCGAAAGGATTCTCGAGCGCCTGGCCGCGCTCCAAGTCCCCGATATCGCGCGCCCAAACCCAGGAACTCTGGAATTGCAGCCCCCGCGCCATGCGCCGTTCCACCTCCGCCGTGAAGCTGTGAAACTGATGGCCTGCGCCATTGGTGAAGTAATTGATCCCCGGGTATTGGGGAAACGGGCGAGCTTTGTCGACAAAGAAATTCGCGTCGGGCAGCGGCGAATTGTAGTTATACGAATAGTCGCCTTGCCGCGTGTTCGTGCCGATGTAGGATGCCCGGAAACCCGTGTCCCAACGCGAATGCTCAATCGTGAAGCTGTACTGCATGCTGTAGGGCATCTGGAGGTTTGGATTCACCGCCGCCGGCAACGACACCGAACTCGGCCCCGCCGCGCCCGCCGCCGGAAACACTCTCGGAAGCACCACCACCGCCGGGGTCGGGTTGTTAAACGGCTCCTCGTTCACCAGGAACGGAACGTTCGACATCGTTAACTCGCGCGGCACTACGTCGTAGTAGATCCCGAAGCCTGTCCGGAGCACCGTGTTGTTGCCCCACGGCCGCCAGGCCAACCCGATACGCGGCGCAAAGTTGTTCCGGTCCGTCCGGACAATCGTCTTCCCCGCCAGGCCCACACTGCTGGCTTCCACCACCTGCACATAGTTCTGCGGAAACAGTGCGTTCACCTTGCCGGCCGAGCCATCCTGCACGACAATCCGGCCTGAGCCGATGTCGAACGTCGCCAGCCGTCCGTTGTCTTCCTGCCAGCCCGGGTGATACTCGTACCGCAGCCCGATGTTCATCGTCAGCCGTGAGTTCAACTTGAAGTCGTCGGTGATGAAGAAGTCGTACTGATACCGTTTCCGGTCCAGCCGCAACGGCGGAAACGATCGCCGCGCGGTGGATGGCAGGCCCAGCAGAAAATCGGCATACGGCTGGCCCGTGTACCGGTTCGAAAACGTCAGGTTGCCGAACAGATTCGCATCCGCGCCCAGGTTATCGCCTTCAATCCGCGCCAGGTTGGCGCCGAATTTCACGTTATGCCGGCCGCGGAAGATGCTGATGTGGTCCTGGAAGTTTTGCAGGTGGTTGGTTGCACCCGGGTTGCGCCAGTTATTCTGCGCGATCGGCGTCAGCCCCAGTCCGGCGAAGTTAATCTGGAGCACACCCGGAATATCCGGAAGATCCGGAGCCAGTCCTTGCAAACCCAGTTCCTGCACCAATGCCTTGCCCATGATCGGCGGCGTGATCGGCAGGTTGTTAGTGGCCATGCCCCACCGGAACTCGTTCAGCATCGACGGCGAAAACGTGTGCGTATAGGTGACCGTGGCCGCATGGTTCTTGCGCGTCGCGTAGCCCGCCGGGAAGGTCGGCAGTGCGCTCATGAAGTCGTCGGTCTTGAAGTCCTGCAACGTGTAGCGGCCCATCACGGAATCCTTCTCACTGAACCGGTGGTCGCCGCGGATCATGTAGTAGTTCTGCTTCATTGCCGGCAGGCTGAGATTTTGCCGGTGATTTTGGGCTACGAGCGCCGCGCTGCTGCCGAAATTTGGCAGCGGATAAAAGCGGTTCTGCATCGCCACCGAAGTAGCGTTCAGGCGCGCGGCGGGAATCCGGGCGCCGGCGAAAGGCTGGTTGTTCGTCGGGTCGAGCACCGGCGTGCCCAAACTCGAAAAGTCGCCGGAGCGCCACGACTCCAACGGTACCGTTGGATTGAAAATTCGCGTCGTTTGGCTACCCTTGAACGTCTCAAACGATCCAAACACGAACGTCTTATTGCGCCCGTCGTAGACGCCGGGTATCCGCACGGGGCCGCCCGCGCTCCCTCCCGGCAGATGCGAAATTCCCGTCGCCCGCGCCGATGCGAATGGATTCCGGGCCCGGAACCATGGCGTCGAATAGTAATCAAACAGACTGCCATGAAACTCGTTGGTGCCCGCCTTCGTGATCATCGTCACCTGCCCGATCGTCCCAAACTCCGCCGTGTTGTTCGAGGCGTCGATGCGCACTTCCTGAAACGACTCGACGTAGTTGGCCAGCGGCCCGATCTGCGTCTCCGAAATCCCGTCGCTCATCGTCGTGCCGTCGATGCTCCAGTGCGACTGGTTGCTCCGGCTGCCCGAAAACCGGATCGTCGAACTGCCCGCCGCCTGAAGTACGTTCGGCACCAGGGACAGTTGCGCCCAGATCGCCCGCGAATTCAGCGGCATGTCGCGCAACTGCGCGACGTCGCGCGTATCGGAGATGCGCGCCGTCTCCGTCTCGATCAGCGTCGACCCCGCGATCACCTCAATCCTCGTATCCACCGAGCCCACTTCCAGCCGGATGTCGATGCGCCGGTAGTCGCGGCCTACCAGGTTCACATCCTGTGCCAGAAATTCCTTGAAGCCCGTCTTGCTCGCCCGCACCGTGTAGGCGCCTTCGCGCAGTTGCGCGATCGTATACACCCCATCGGCGTTCGAACGCCCCGTCGTCTCGATCCGCGTCGCGACGTGTGTGGCCGTCACCGCCACATCGGGCATGGCCAGCCCTGAGGAATCCGTCACGGCGCCCGTGATCGTCGCAAATGTGGTTTGCGCGGACAGAACCGTCGTCCAGGTCGACAGCACCAGGAGAATTAGCCGGATCCGGCGAATCAGTGTCATTCCAGTCACCTCTCTACGGGCTCGTCTCATAACTTCGGACAGTAACTAGCGAAATCCGAAATATCCTTACGAATACACCCGAAGCCCTCGTTTAGCAAGAAAAAAATGGAATTCCCTCCCCAAAGCTCAGAAAAGGCTTGACACCGACGTGCTATTTTTCTAGCATGGTGCTGGAAAAACAACATGCCCCCCAACCTCCATGACCACCTCAGCCGCCGCGAACGCCAGATCATGGACGTCCTCTACCGGGGCGGCAACTTGACGGCCGCCGAAATCCAACGCGCCCTGCTCGATCCTCCTGGTTACTCCGCTGTCCGCGCTCTCCTCCGGACCCTGGTCGAGAAAGGCCATATCCGCCACGCCCAGGATGGACCGCGCTATGTCTATTTCCCCGTGGCCGCCCGTGACCGTGTCGCCAAATCGGCCGTGGCCCATCTCCTTCAGACCTTCTTCCAGGGTTCGCCGGAAAAGGCGGTCGCCGCCTTGCTCGACGTTTCCGCCGGCAACGTGAGCGACGAGGAGTTCAGCCGCCTCGCTGAAATGATCGACAGAGCCAGGAAGGAGGGACGCTGACATGTTGTGGACAGTGCTGTTGGATGTAGCGCTCAAGGGACTGCTGCTGGCAGCGGTGGGGTTGGCGACCGCGTGGTTGCTGAGGCGGTCTTCGGCCTCGGCTCGGCACCTGGTACTGCTGCTGGCCGTCGTGACCCTCGGTGCGCTCCCGTTCTGGACAATGTTGTCGCCGCTGTTTCCGCGTGCGCTTCCCTCGCCTGGAGTCCTGGTGCCCATGCCGTCCGCCTTCTTCTCGATCACCGTGACACCCGGTGGCCGAACAGACGTGACGGCCTGGATTGCGGCACTCTGGCTGTCGGTGGCCGTTCTTCTCCTTGTGAAAGCGTTCACCGCGCAGTGGTTGGTCGGCCGGATGCGTGCCCGCGCCCATCCCGCCGGTGAATTCGCTGGCATCGGCGTATGCACCAGCACGGAAATATCGATGCCCTTCGCTTGCGGCCTCTGGAACACTTCGATCCTCCTGCCGGCGTCGTCCGCCAATTGGACCGCCGAACGCCGCGAAGTCGTACTCTTACACGAGTTCGCTCACGCCGCGCGCCGCGACGCCTTGGCGCGCCTCCTGGGTCAAATCGCCTGCGCGTTGCACTGGTTCAATCCGCTGGCGTGGCTGGCGGCAAAGCGCATGGCCGCCGAGCAGGAACACGCCTGCGACGACTGGGTATTGCGCCAGGGGATTCGCGCCTCCGACTATGCCACCCATCTCGTCGAGATCGCGCGCACATTCCATAGCCGCGAACTATGGCGGCCCGCGGCGCTCGGCATGGATGGCTGTTCCCCGCTCCACGTCCGGTTAGGGGCCATCTTGAGCGCATCGCTGCCCCGGTCTCCCCTCAGCCGCGGGCAGGCCGCTCTGGCATTCTCCGCAGCCGTCCTCATCGCCGCGCCCGTTCTCGCCCTCCGGCCTCACCTCGCCGGCGCGCTCACCGGCAGCGTCCACGATGGAATCGGCTTTGTCCCCGGCGCAGCCGTCGTCGTCAAGGGACCGCAAGGCGCCGTCCAGGCCACAACCGACTCCACCGGAGGATTCCGCGTCGCCGGCCTTCCTCCGGGGCGTTACGAAGTCCGGTTCCGCGCGCCCGGATTCGCGGAATCTGTTTCCGGTATCGTGATTCAAAACGGCCGCGAGGCGCGCCTCGATCGCGTGCTGCGCGTCGGCGAAGTGCGGGAGCAATTGGACGTCGTGGCCCCGGGCAAGCCCGCGGCGCAACGCAACGAACCCCCACGCCGCATCCGCGTCGGTGGTAACGTCCGGAGCCCCGAGTTGGTTCGCATGGTCCGTCCTTCCTATCCGGAGCGGGCCAAACAAGCCGGAATTTCCGGGCGCGTACTGTTCCGCGCCCTGATCGGAGTCACTGGGACCTTGCAGAACTTGCAGGTCGTCGACTCCCCCGATCCGATGCTCACACTGGCCGCCAGTGAGGCGATCAACCAGTGGCAGTATGTCCCCACCCACCTCAACGGCCAGCCGGTCGAGGTGGAAACCATGATCTCGGTCAACTTCGAACTCAACCCCTAATAGGACTCCAAGGAGGACCATTTTTATGAAACGCCTGATTCTGATGCTCGCCGTGTGCGCCGCCACGGCCTATCCCGCAACCGTCAAGGGCCGTGTGTACGACCAGTCGGGCGCTGTCACGCCCGGAGCTACGGTCCAGTTGGTCAACCTCGCCGATTCCTCGCAAATCTATAAGACCGTCAGCGCCGCCGACGGCGCCTATGAGCTACTCTCCGTCACCGCGGGAAAGTATGAGCTACAGGCCTTCGGCCGCGGCTTTGCTTACTGGCGCAGGTCGGGTGTCGCTCTCCAGTCCAACGCCGAAGTCGTGCTCAACGTCATCCTCCGTGTCGGCTCCATCCAGGATGAAGTGACCGTCAGCGGCCAGGGGCAGGCGCGCCCGGCGGACGGCCCCAAACGGATCCGCGTCGGCGGCAACGTCCAGCACACCAAACTCGTTGACCTCGTCCGGCCCAGCTACCCCGCCAAGGCCAAGGCGGAAGGACGGGAAGGCACCGTCACCTTTGTCGCAGTCATTGGGAAGGACGGCACGATCAACGAACTCGTCCACATGGACGGCGCCGACCCCGACTTGCTCGAAGCCGCTCGCGAAGCCGTCATGCAGTGGCGCTATCAGCCCACCTTACTCAACGGCGCGCCCGTGGAAGTCATCTCGACCATCGATATCAACTTCCGATTAGCCCAGTAGGCCCCTACAAATTTATCCCGCTCCATATTGGCGGGTTTTTCCTCGCGCCGGCGCTATACGGGGTATGGCATCCCAACAACCCCAACTCGATCCCAACGCGGCGGGCCACGACCCCTGCGAACAACTCACCTCGTCCGATGTCCGCACGGGCTTTATCTCGCGCGCCACTTTCGACCGCAAGGAGGTCACCTACGCCGCCGTCGACGGCTTGGCCATCTTCGAAGGTGACATCATCCTCGGCACCGTCGAGCAACTCGAGCGGTCCAAACAGGAACAGGTAGGTCTGGAGGGCATCGCCATCACCGGCGATGCCTTCCGCTGGACCGACTGCATTGTACCCTTCTCGGTCGATGCCAACCTCACAGACCCCGGCCGCGTCACCGCCGCCGTCACCGAATGGGAAACGAAAACTCCCATCATCTTCCGCCCGAGGACGGACGAAGTGGCGAGAGTGAATTTCGTGCAGGCGAATGACTGCAGTTCGGATGTCGGCCGCCAGGGCGCCCAGCAGAACCTCAACCTGGGACCGAATTGCTTGACCGGCAACGCGATCCACGAACTGGGCCACGCCATCGGCCTCTGGCACGAGCAGAGCCGCGAAGACCGCAATCAGTTTGTCACCATCGACTTCACGAATATCGACCCCACCAAGGTCCACAATTTCAACCAGCACATCACTGACGGTGACGACGTCGGCCCCTACGACTATGGCTCGATCATGCACTATCCGGCGGT
>JAEUQD010000941.1 GCA_016789925.1 Bryobacterales bacterium
CGCCACTCACGGTTCTCGCCGCGCCTTTGGAAACGGTCAGATGGGCAAACCGATAGTCGCCGGATTGGCCCGCGACAACGGCCGCAAAACAGAACAACAGGAGCGATGTCTTCAACGGTTCACGCCTGGCTCATCGGGCATTGTGCCCGTGAGCGCTTTCAAAAACTCCACGATATCGGCCCGCGCGGCGGCCTGCTGGGCTTTGGGAATGTTGGGAACGCCGGGATGCGGGACCACGCCCGACAGCAACGGGTTGGGCCGACCACCCTTGAAATAGAAATCGACGCTTTCCTCCAACGTCTTGATGGAGCCGTTGTGCATGTAGGGCGCGGTAATCGCGACGTTGCGCAGCGTTACGACCTTAAAGGCACCTTTGTCCTTGGGCAGCGTCGACACCGTGAAGTGACCGTCGTCGGAGTATGTCTTGGTTTCGGGCTGCCAAGCCACGCCAGTGTTATGGAACCGGCTCTCGGTAAAGGTTGCGAAGTTCTCTTCAATGCGGTGGCAGGAAACGCAATTGGGCCCGTCGAGCGTGTTGTCCATGAACAGGGTCAAGCCACGAATCGCCGCCGCGGATATCGCCTTCTTGTCGCCGCCATACTGATAACGGTCAAACGGCGAGTTGCCCGACAGCAGCGTCCGTTCATAGGACGACAGGCTCTTGGCCACCATCTCCCAGGTGATCGGTCCGGGACCAAACGCCTCTGCGAACATCCGCCCGTATTCCTTGTTGGCCGTCAGCCGGCGTTCCACACCTACCAGGGAATGGTCCATCTCCAGATGGTTCAGCACGGGACCTGACGCCTGATCCTCGAAACGCTGCGCACGCCCATCCCAGAACTGGGTCATATGATAGGCCGCGTTCAGCAACGTCATGGAATTGCGGGTCCCGACCTTGTCGCCAATGCCGAGGGAAATCACCTTGGGATCGGTGAATGCAGTTTTGGGGTTGTGGCAGCTACTGCACGAGATCTTGCCATCGGCCGAAAGGAGGGGATCGAAAAACAGTTTTCTGCCCAGCCGGATGGTCTCGGCAGTGGGTGGATTGTCTTCCGGGAAGGGGACGGGAGGCAAACCAAGCGGCGCCTTGATTTCGACCTGTTTCCCGATGGGAATTGCGGGGCGGGAGGCCCGGGATGGCGTGCGGTAGGTGCGCGCCCTGACCGGAATAAGTTCGGCGGGCAACCGCAAACACGCTAATCCGAGCAGAAGAACTGCCGCTAGCCGCATCCTTTCATGTTACAAGGTCGGACGCGGCGCTACCAGCGGCTCGAGCACGGCTGCCGCCGACAGAATGGCAGTCTGTCCGTCAGTGGTGATCCGGCCGCCCAGCTTCTGCCAGGCTTTCACGGCAGCAGTCATTTCGACGTGACCGGCCCCGCGAATCTCGACGAGGGATGGCTTGGTGGAAATCACGACGGCTGGAGCATTCGTGGAGAGAACGAGCGAAGTGATCATCCACTCCATCAGATCGGGATCGTGAACCACGAGGCCGGCCTGCGGGTCGAGGTCGAGTTGGAGGGAAACGCCTGCTGGCAAGACGGCTTCCAGCCGCGGTTGGAGGTCGAGCACTAGCGGGTTGAGTGAAATTCCCAGACCCTGGGGCTTACGACAACCGATCAGCCACTGGAGATAGAGGCCGCCCAGGAGCGCACGCTCGCCAGCATAGCGGATTTCGGCAATATCGGAGCGGTGCTCGTGTTGCGTGGGAAAATCCGAGTGCAAAATGAGGTCGCAGTAACCATTGACGGTGGTCAGGTGGTGAAGTATTTCCCAGGTCTGTGACTCCATCTCCTGCAGAGGCAACGGCTGAACGTCGGGCCAGGCAGCGCGTGGCGGCTGGGTTTCCTGGAGGTGGTTCTCCCTTGAGGACTCAGGTTGCGCGCTCAGGAGAACCCATACCGATAGGCCGAGCGTGACTGCGCTGAGCGCCGCCAACCCCCAGCCACTCTGCGATGAGGGGATGGTAAACAGAGAAAATACAAAGACGAGCGCTGCAGCGATGACGATGGCGGCCAAACGCCAGTCGAGCGAAGCACGTCTCCGGTCAGGTCGAGAAGAATCCATGAACCCCCTTGGGATAGTCTGCCCGGTGGGATGGCTCCAGGCCAATCCCCCAACACCTAAATTGGTCATGGTACCGCTTGCCCCGCGCTCCAGTACGCTTTTTTGGGAACATTTGGCGCCCGAAGGCGGAATAGTGATTGAAACGTGATTTCCGGTCTCAGTGACGAGCAGTTGTTGACTGGTGCGGCCCACGGGGACCAGGAGTACTGGACCCTACTGTATCGACGGCACCAAGGACGAATTTACCGCTTTGCGTTCCACATGAGCGGATCTCACTCGATTGCCGAGGAAGCCACGCAGGAAACGTTTCTGACATTACTACGGCAGATTGGTCGTTACGTTCCGGCAAAGGGAACGGTGGCGGCATATTTGCTAGGTATCGCACGTTATAAAGTGTTGCGCCTGCTGGAGCAGGAGCCGGGGCATGAAGAACTGCCGGCACTGGATCCGGCAGCCCCCGTCAACCCGGAAGAGGACTTGGCGCGCGGGTTTCAACAGGAGCAGTTGCGGCGGGCTATTGTGGCTCTGCCGGATATCTATCGGGAGGCGCTCGTGCTCTGTGAGTTGGAAGGCATTGACTACGCGGAGGCCGCAGCAGCGCTGGGGTGCCCGTTAGGAACGATCAAGTCGCGCGTATCGCGCGCCAAGCAGTTGTTGCTCGACCGCCTGGCCCCGGCTGGTACGCCGCAGAAAGGTTGTCTCGCTTGAGTAACCGGGAACAGCACTTGAAAGACGGCTTGCTGGCCTTGCGGGAAGCAGACGCCGGCATGGAATCGCCAGCAACTGTGGAGGCTCTGGTGCGGAGCGAGTTCATTCAGCGTCGCCGGCAACACCGGGTGGTGAGGCTGCTCGCCTGGAGCGCGGTTGCGGCGGCTGTCGTGTTGGCCGTAGCGCTGACGACGCGACCGCCGAGGCCCGTTTCGGTCGAGCAGCCACGAGCCGCGTCGCGTGCTGCGAGTACGCCGGTGGAACCCCGGCGTCTCGAACTTACGACGGAGTTCATTCCATTGCAGCCCGCGCCGGCCGACCCGGACGAGTTTTCGCAAATCATTCGGGTCCAACTACCGCGTAGCGAGTTACGGCGGTTTGGCCTCGCCCCATTTGATCAGCCGCTGGAAGGTACCGTCCGCGCCGACGTTGTTCTGGGGCGCGATGGCCGAGCCCAAGCCGTTCGATTCGTGTATTAATACCAAGGAGAAGAAACCATGAAGATCACTACTGCTGTCGCTACAACCGCTCTCTCTGCTGCCCTTTGGGGTGGGCAGGAGACGGCCGTGAAGACCGAAACGTTCGAGATGCGGGTCGCCGGGCCTCCACCGGGTTTACCGCACATGGCCATGCTGCAGGGAGGGCCGGGCACGGTGCAGTTCATCGCCGCCGAAAGCGCCATGCCGGGCAAAACGGTGACGGGCGCTCCGTACTCGGCGGAGGGAGTGAGCGAGTTCACGCAAGTGCTTGCGGACGGAACCCGGATCAATCGGACATCGTCGAGCAAGGTGGCCCGCGACTCGCAGGGCCGCACACGCGAGGAGCGGACCATGGGCGTTATCGGCCCTTGGGTTCAGGAAGGGGAGGCTCCCCGCATTGTGACGATCATGGACCCGGTGGCCCGGGAGATGTACATCCTGAACGAGCAGGAACGGACGGCCCGCAAGATGAAGTTGCCTGATGGCGATGTGATGAAGATTTCGCGCGGCGAGCCGCTTCCCGGCAATAGCCAGGAAAAGCGTGTGGAGCGAATCGAGCAGCACGTCGTCGTTCGCGGCGGCTCTGGCGTGGGCATCGCCGCCGGGGGAGCTTATCCGCCAATGGCCAGCACGGCGAACATCGTTTTCCGTCGCGGCCAGAACAACTCAAAGGCCGAACCACTGGGTGTTCAAACCATGGAGGGACTAAAGGTGGAGGGCACGCGAGTGACGCACACGATTCCCGCCGGCGAGATTGGGAACGACCGTGCCATCTCATCCACCGTCGAGCGTTGGGTGTCACCGGAGTTGCAGGTGACCGTGCGCAGTATCTCCAAAGATCCTCAAATGGGGGAGACGAGTTACAGGCTGACCGGCATCAGCCGCGAGGAGCCCGCGAAGTCGCTGTTCCAAATTCCAGCCGGCTACAAGGTGGAAGAAGGTCCGCAACCGATGATGTTCCGGCGGGAGCTGAAGCAGTAACATGATGGGCATGCTGACGAGGCGTGCCCTTCTCCAATCGACGCTACGTTCGGGCGCCCGCCAGCGCCCGAATTTGCTGTTCCTGATCGCCGATGATCACGCCGGTTATGTACTCGGGGCCAACGGGAACACTCAGGCGGAGACGCCCAACCTGGACCGGCTGGCCCGCGAGGGAGTCAACTTCTCGAACCACTTCTGCAATCAGCCGGTATGCACACCGTCGCGCCAGTCCTTGCTGACCGGTGAAATGCCTTCCGCGGCAGGGGTCACGGTGCTGCGTACTCCGCTCAGCCCGGACAGGCCGACGCTTGCCAAGCAGTTGCAGAAGGCCGGGTATGCGACGGCGGTTTTTGGAAAGATGCACTTCAATCGCCCGTCGACGCCAGGTCTGCACGGGTTTGCGCACGCCTCGTGCGAAGACGTCATCCAACGGGAATGGAATGCGCTCGCGCCCGCGCGATCTCCGGCGGCGGGGATTCGAACGAAACCGGTCTGGCGGCCGTTCAAAGATCCGGCGCGAATCTGGCTGAATGCGGATCAACTCCCGTATCCACGCTACGAGGAGGAGATGCGGAGCGCGCATACGGTCCGGCAGGCGTGCAAATACCTGGATGAGAACAAGGACAAACCGTTCGCGCTGTGGGTGAGTCTCCAGGAGCCGCATTCGCCGTTCGACTTTCCGATTGAAGACACGGGGTACTTTGAACCCTCGCGCTTTGTGCCGCCGCAGGTCGGGGCGGAGGATGCCTGGCAGATTCCGCTGATCTTCCGCGGCTTGTCGGCGGAAGACAAGGCGGGGATCATCGCCGCCTATTACACGTCGGTCCGCTATCTCGACCGGAACATGGGTCACGTTCTTGCCCACTTGCGCAAGCTGGGTCTCGACGAGAATACGCTGGTCGTGTACACGGCCGACCATGGTTACCTGCTGGGCCACCATGGACGCTTCGAGAAGCACTGCGGGTACGATCCGGCGCTGCGGGTTCCGCTGATTTTTCGCTATCCGGGGAGGCTGCCCGAGGGCAAGAAGGTCACGGGCTTTACCGAACATATCGATGTCGCACCTACGCTGTGCGAATTACTGGGCGTCGATCCGCTGCCGGGCTTTCAGGGCCGCTCGCTGACGCCCGGATCGCCGCGGGCACGCACCCATGTGGTCGCGCAATACTTGGAAAACGAGGAGGCATTTGTCAGAACGGTGGAGTGGAAGTACGTCTATGGAACTGGACGCCGCAGGCGCACCGACGGGTATGAAACGGACAACCCGACGCCCGGGCCTTACCAACGGCTGTACAACATCGCGAAAGACCCGGGCGAGTCCACCGACGTGTCGGCTCATCACGCGGAAGTCGTGCGCGAGATGCAGGACCTCTGGCTGACGCGGATGCGCGCCACGCATCCGGAGGCGCGGCGGGAGCCCAATGGTACACGGGAGGACGCATTGCGGTTCTATTTACGGCCCCGCGACGCGTAAACGGAAAAGGCCGGTTTTCCCCTGAATAGAGGAAAACCGGCCTCGATTTCAGGCGGTCTGACCCGGTATTAGAAGACGAACTTGATACCGAAGCGGCCAGCGAAGCCGGGGTTGAACAGATCCTGCTTCAGGAAGCGAGGATCGAGAGCGCCGCGGGGAGCGCTGGCGTCCGGGGTAAGGGCGATCAGGGCTTTGTAATCGTAACCCTTGGTGAGGTCGACGCCATGAAGGTCGATACCGGAACTGGGAACCGCCGTACCGGCGCCCCGGTTGACATACGGGAAGATCTGGCGGGCCGTCTTCTGGTTGAACAGGTTCTGCATGTTCATCTCGAAGCGAAGGCGCTTGGTTTCACCGATCTTGAAGTCGTGAAACACGTTGAGGTCAGTCTGGGTAAGGATGGGCGTCCGGCCCAGATCGCCGCGGCCGTTGACGAAGACGGGGATCTGGTTGGTGGTATTGACTAAGGTGCTGACGGGCGTACCGCTGCCACCATAGAAGAACAGACCTACGTTGGTGCCCCACTTGAATTCCTTGGCGCCATACAGCTTGATGACATGAGGACGATCGGTATTGAGACGCCCCTTGATGTCGACGGTGCCCTTGGAGTCGAAGAGGATTTCGTCGAGGTCCCAGGATCGGTTGGCGTTGCCGCCCTGCCGCGAAACACTGCCACCCAACTGCTGGGCGGTACCCGAGCCGACGTTGGTGGTGGGCAGCGTGATTTCATCGGAATTCGCCAAGCCGGCGTAGTTCCCATAGAGGCGGCTGTAGACGTAGCTCGCGCTGGCGAAGTAGCTCTTGGCGAACCGGCGGGTGAGTTGCACTTCCAGGGCGTCGTACTTGCGCACGGGCTTAGGCATCGGGAAGGGCTTTGTCAAACCCGAGGTCGGCTGGATGGTCGCTTTGCCTTCACCGGGGTTGCCATAGAGGTACACTTCGTTGCCATCGGCATCCAGCGCGCCCAGGTCTTCGATGGTGCGCCGGAGGTTGTTATGAACGTAGCCGACGCGGAGCACGGTTTGCGGGGCGAGTTGAAACTCCGTGCCGATGTTATAGAGGTCGGAACTCATGGGTTTCACACCGGGGTCGACAAGGTCGAAGGCCGGAATGCGGCGGTCGCGTTGCGAATTCGGATCGGCGGCCCAGATGTTACGTCCCGGCTTGTTGGTCCCGCTGAGCGAGAGGACGTCCAGCGTATCCAACGTGCGATAGTCGATCTTCCAGAACTGCGCGCCGAAGGTGCCGCGCGAGAGTTCGTACTTCACCCAGTCGAAGGTGCGACCGAAGGAGCCGTAGATCTTGACGCGGCCGTCGCCGAAGATATCGAAGCTGGCGCCCAGGCGCGGCGCGATCTTGTCGCCGAAACCAAAGGAGAACGCGTTGTCACGGATGTCGCGCCGGAACGACGGGACATGCTCGTTTTCGAGGCGGAGTCCGAGCGTCACGGTGAGCCGTGGGATGATGCGCCACTGGTCGCGGAAATAGTAGTTCTGCATGGTGCCGCCGGTAGTGCCGCCGGTCCCGAAGTTATTCACTTCGTAGTAACCGTACTGACCGGTGTTGCGGCCCAATGTGGGGCTGTTGAAGGTGCTGTTCCAAAAGATGCGGACGTAACCCTGGCCGGGGTAAGCCTCGAGAACATTATTCACGGTCTTGGATATGCCCCAGCCGGCTTTGAAGTCGTGGGTGCCGAGGCCGCGGAAAAAGGCCGAGCCATCCATCTGGAAATAAGTGCGGGTGGCGAGGTCGTGGAACGTGTTCAGGCGGCGCGGGATATTGGAATATCCGCTGGGCTGCTTGAGGGCGTCGGGAATCGCAAAAGGCAGATTGGTGGCCGAGGAGCCGTACTCCACCGAGCTTTGGCCAGGAATGCCGACGGTCTTGTAGTTGTCCCAGAAGCGGCCGGCGCGGAAGGTGAGCATCGTGGTGTTCGAGGTTGTGACGTCCACCTGCCCCGTGTAGCTGGATTGGGGCGAGAACGTGCCAATGGCCTGGTTGTAACCCGCCGACGTGAGGGTCTGGCTCGACTGGTTAGGGCCAACCGAGTAGCTAAGCAGGGTGCCGTTCACCATGGTGGGAGACCAGAGGTAAGTGAAGTTGGTTCGGACGCGCTGGGTGGGTTCCCAACTCAGCTTGTGGAACATCATCCAGTAGTCGCTGTCGCGTGTCAGCTTTCCAGGTTCTCTGCCGCTGGAGAAGAGATAGTCGCGGGACTCGCGCTGGAAGCGCGGGGAGAAGGCGCTAAAGAAGAAGAGTTTGTCCTTGATCAAACGGCCGCCCAGCGAGCCGCCAATCTCGTGCCCGTCGTTCTTGAACTTAGAGTCCTGCACATAGCTGACGGTCTTTTCGTCGGAGGGATCGAGCAGCAGCCTCTTCACCGGACCGGCGCTGATCGAGTTCCCTGACAAGTAATAGTGCAGGTCGCCGTGGAAGGCATTACCACCGGACTTGGTGATCGCGCTGATGACACCGCCCATGGCGCCGCCGTATTCGGCGTCGACGCCACCGGTTTTTACCTGCACTTCCTGAAGAATCTCGAACATGGCGTTCTGGCGGGACTTGCCATTGATGAGGCTGGTGGTGGACACGCCGTCAATGGTGAACTGGTTTTCCGCGCCACTGGCGCCGTTCACCTGAAAGCCGCCTTCGACTTCGCCGCTGTTCACGGAGGTGGACGTAAGCGCCAGTTGCTGGAACGATCGCGGCTTGGGCAGCCGGTCGAATTCCTCCGCGGTAACGTTGTGAGCGATCTTGGGACTGCTGAAGTCGATCAGCGGGGCGCTCTCGGTCACCTGAACGGTTTCGGTGGTGGAACCGACACTGAGGGTCTGGTCAATTCTGAGTTCCTTACCGACGAGAAGGTTGACGTCCGCAACTTCGGCAGCAGTGAACCCTGTGCGTTCGAAGCGAACGACATAACGGCCCGGCTCCAACTCACGGAGAATGTAGGTGCCATCGGTCCGGGAGGTGGTCGACAGCGACTTCCCGATCTCTCGATTGGTAACCGTGACTTTCACGCCGGGAATAGAAGCCTTGGTGGAGTCAGTGACGACTCCGGAGATGGTTCCGAAGCGCTCCTGGGCCATCATGGCTACGCCATTCAGAACCAGAAGGACAACGAGCGAGAGAATCGCGAGGCGGGCCAAGCGCCAGCGCCTATCAGCAGCGACGCTCGCCAGTCGCGGAAATGCGGAGTAAGTATATTGCATAACCTTTCCCTAGAAGCCAAATTGAGAGAATTCTCGAACTCCACCACAAGCCATCGACCGCCCGCACAAATCACTGAGCCCGTCCCCCGCCTCGCGGGGCTTGCTGGCCACAATTTGTAGGGGCTGCCAAGACTGAAAGCGAATACCTAACCTCTCTCGATTAAGATGTGATTCACTGAATCTCTATGCAAGGAAAGGGCCAATGAGATGAGGAATACGACACTTCAGGGGCTCAAGTCACTTCTTCTATCGCCCTTCAAACGGCGGAATCGAGAGGCCGGCGAAGGCGAGACTCATGCAATCTCTTGAAAATATTCTGCTTACCGCTTAGATACTATTCTTTAATCAATTGAATCAATTTAATATGACAAACGGGTCCGGATGGATGGTTGCGGCTGGATTGACATGGCCGAAAGGAAGTTCCACGCCGTCGTTCTCCCGTTTCCCATATTCAGTTGTGAGATTTCGCGCACTGGGCCGGGTGGCTGAGACGACGCGCGACAATGAAAAGCGCATGATCACCCTGGTTCTGGCTTTAGCCCTCGCGCCGACACCGGAGCACCACCTCGTGATGGTGAGTATTGACGGATTTGCCGCACACTCTTTGAAGGATCCTACCGTAGCCGTACCGAACATCCGGCGACTGATCGCGGAGGGAGCGGTAGCCGATGGCATGACGCCCGTGAACCCGACAGTAACGTGGCCCAACCATACGTCATTGGTGACGGGAGTTGTGCCGGCGCGCCATAGTGTCTTGTTCAACGGGCAGGCGCAGCGGACGGGGGAAGGCAAGCCGTTGAAAGTGGAACCGTGGGTGGCGAAGGAGGAACTGGTGGCCTCGCCAACCTTATACGACGCTGCGTACCAGGCGAAGCTCACGACCTCGGAGGTGGATTGGGTGGCGATCCACAAGCCGCGCACGATCACGTGGGCGTTTCCCGAGGTTCCCTCGGTGGACGGTTCGATCGAGCGTGAGATGGTGGCGGCGGGGCTGGTAACCGCGGCCGAAGTGGCCGGCTTCGGCAAACTCCCCATCACATACAGAGACGAGATCTGGACACGGGCGGGCGAGCACCTGCTGATGCGGCATAAGCCGAATCTACTGCTGTTCCATTTGCTGACGACCGACTCATTGCAACATGCGCACGGTGCGCGGTCGGTAGCCGGGAAGGCCGCGCTGGAGTTGGCCGACGCCAGATTGGGACGGCTGATCGAAGCAGTGCGGCGGGCCGGCATTCTCGATAAGACAACGTTTCTGATCGTCTCCGATCATGGATTCAAAACCGTGCGCCATCAGATTCAACCGAATGCGCTGTTTGCCGCCAACGGATTAGGTGAGGCATTGTGGTCGATTCCGGAGGGAGGAACCGCCATGGTCTACGCGACGCGGACCCAGGGCAAGCCGGAGGCGCTGGCACGCGCTCAGCAGTTGCTGAGAGGCGTGGAGGGAGTGGCTCGGATTCTGACGCCGGAAGAGTTCGCGGGGTTTGGTTATCCAACGCCCGCCAAAAACGGCAGAATGGCGGATCTGGTGGCAGCGGCGGCGGACGGCTACGCCTTTGGCGGCGCGACAACGGGGCCGGCGGTGGTTCCGGTGGCGGCGGGAGCGTCGCCAGGTACACACGGCTATCTAAGCACCGAACCGGATATGGCAGCAATCTTTGTGGCCTCGGGAAGAGGTATCAAAAAGGGCTCGCGGTTGGGTATGATCCGGAACGTGGATGTTGCGCCGACAGCAGCCAAACTACTGGGTCTGGCGCTGGAAGGAGTGGACGGGCGAGTACTCGCGGAGATTCTGCAATGATGACACGGCGGGAGTTCGTAGTAGGCGCGCCGGCGATTCTGCGGGCGCAGAGGAGGCGGGCGCGCCCGAATATCCTGTTTGCGATCGCGGATGATCAATCG
>JAEUQD010000954.1 GCA_016789925.1 Bryobacterales bacterium
TCGGGTCGAACTTGTGGTCGTGGCAGCGCGCGCAGGCAACCGATAATCCCAGGAACGCTTTCGACGTGGTGTCGATCTGTTCATCGACGACATCGTAAATCATCTGGACACGGTCCTGTTGCGCGAGTGGTTTCGGACCCACGGCCAGAAACCCCGTCGCGATCCGCGTTTCGTTGGAAGCGTTGGGCAGTAAATCGCCGGCCAACTGCTCGATGATGAATCGGTCGAAAGGCTTTTCCGAATTGAACGCCGACACGACGTAGTCCCGATAACGCCAGGCGTGCGGATAGAGATGGTCTTCATCCATCCCTGTGGAGTCCGCGTACCGCGCCACATCCAGCCAGTGGCGGCCCCACTTCTCCCCATAGCGCGGGGACGACAATAAACGATCAACCACCCGGTTCAAAGCGTTTTCGGCGGAGTCGTTCAAAAAATCATTCAGTTCGGCCGGCGTTGGCGGCAATCCGGTCAGGTCATACGTAAGGCGACGCAGTAGTACAGGCCGGTCCGCCCGGGCGGCCGGCTGCAGATCGTTATTCTCGAGCGTGGCGAGGATGTAACGATCCAGCGGCTTCCGAACCCACAGCCCGTTCTTGACCACCGGAGGCGGTGTGTGGCGTCGTGGCTGGAACGACCAGTGCTGTGTGGCGCCGACAGACTTTGCTCCTGTTGCAGGAGCAGGGGCATTGGGCCACTGCGCGCCACCGGCGACCCATTCCTCGACAAGCCGCAGTAGGCCGGCCTCCAACTTGCCGTTCGGCGGCATTTTGACTTTTCCGTCGTAACTGAGAACAGCCAAGAGATGGGCCGGGTTGGGTACGACTGCGCGAAAGGAACTCTCGTCGGCGAGATTCAGGCCTGCCATCTTAACCTTCGCGCTGTGGCACTGGTAGCACTTACTCACGAACAGGGGTCTGATATTGGTCTCAAAGAAGTCGGCGGCGGACACCTGCGCCAGAAGTAACAGGAACGCGAGTAGATGCATGGAGAGTTAGGAAAGAATGCCTTGATGAACGGTCCCGGCCACGTCGGTCAGCCGGAAGTCACGCCCGGCGTAGCGATAGGTAAGCTTGAGGTGGTCCAGGCCCATCAGGTGCAGCACGGTAGCATGCAGGTCGTGGAGGTGCATCCGGTTCTCGACCGCGTGGTAGCCAAAGTCGTCGGTAGCCCCGTAAATAAAACCCGGCTTGACGCCAGCACCGGCCATCCAGATCGTGTAGCCATACGGATTATGGTCGCGGCCGTCCGCTCCCTGCGCCCACGGAGTGCGCCCGAATTCGCCGGCCCAGATCACGAGCGTATCGCCGAACAATCCCCGGGCTTTCAGGTCTTTCAACAGACCTGCGATGGGCTTGTCGACCTGCCGTGCCAGCCGCGTGTGTAACTTCACTAACTCTGAATGCTGGTCCCAGTAAGAGTGGTAACACTGCACCATCCGCACTCCCCGTTCGCTCAAACGGCGGGCGAGCAAACATTGCCAGCCGAAGTCGCGCGTTTCCGGGTCGTCCAGTCCGTAGAGCCTGCGGGTTGCTTCCGTCTCTTTCTCGACTTCAAACGCCTCGGGCGCCTCAGTCTGCATGCGGAACGAAAGCTCGAATGCCTGGATACGCGCTTCCAGTTCCGCATCGTGCTCATTGGCGGCGGCATGGCTCCGATTCATCTTCTGAAGCATGTCGAGTTCGAATCGCTGCTGCTCCGGGTCGATTCCCTTTGCGCCGAGCCAGGGGATCGGTTCGGTCTGGATCGCCTCCACCTTGCTGCCGGAGTTACCGATCGGCGTACCTTGATACTCGCCCGGCAGAAAGGCTGATGACCAGTTGCTCTGGCCGCCGTGCCCGAGCGTCGGTTTGATTGTGACATAGCCGGGAAGGTTCTGATTCTCCGTTCCCAGGCCATACAGAAGCCACGAGCCCATCGACGGACGCTTGAAGGAGAAGACACCGGTATGCAGTTGGAGCAGGGCAGCCCCGTGATCCACTCCATCGCCCACCATCGACCGGATAACGCACAGATCGTCGGCACACTGGGCCACGGACGGAAACAGTTCCGAAACTGGTAGTCCGGACTCGCCGTAGCGCCGGAATTGCCACGGCGACCCGAACAGGCCCCGCACGGAATCTTCACCGAAGGTGAGGCCGCGCTCGAACGGTACGGGCTTCCCGTGATCGGTCTGCAAGCGTGGCTTGGGGTCGAATGTGTCGAGGTGGGACGGTCCGCCGTGCATGAACAAAAAAATGATCCGGCGGGCGCGTGGCGCATGGTGAGCAAGGCGCGGCGACAGCGGACTGGCCGGCTGAGACTGACCCGCCAGCAGAGAGCGAAGACCGAGTAACGGGAATCCGCAGGAGGCGCTGCGCAGAAGCGCACGCCGGTTCAGGGCTGCGGGAATAGGGGCGCGCATGGTGAATATTGTAGTATCCCGCCGGGCAAGACAACCCTACACCCCCTTATGGATTTGCCTGAGCAGGGGTGAAGCCGAGGTACCATTCGAAATCGGTACTGTACGCTCATGAACGTACCAGAACTAACCCTTACACTTCCGCTAGAACTTTGCGCGAGGTGTATCAATGAGGATCCAGCGGCTATGTGTTGTGTTGTTTTTCAGCTCGGCGGTGGGCTGGGGGCAGGTGAAGATCGCGAAAGAGTTGCGGCGTCTGGACAGTGATGCCAGTGTGAGCGTGCTCATTCGCTTCAAGCGCCCGCTGGACGAAGGCCATGCTGAAAGGATCCGCAAGTGTGGTGGCGCGGAGACGGCCCGGTACCGGGCCTCGCGGATCGTGGCGGCCACGATCGAGGCTGGCCGGCTCGCGGAAGTGGCGGCGGAGAACGAGGTCGAGTACATCGCGCCCGATCGCACAGTGCGGGCGAGTTTGGATACGACCCGCCAGAGCGTCCACGCGGGTACTGGCTTCAGCAGTGGACTCACCGGAGCGGGCATTGGGGTGGCCGTGATCGATAGCGGTTTCGCCAGCCACCCCGACATTCCTGCCAGCCGAATTGCGTATACGGAGGCCTTCGGACAGGCTGGGGGTGGGGACTTCTATGGCCATGGAACCCCCGTGATTGGCGTGATCGGCTGCAACGGACAGAGTTCGGGCGGGAGGTACCGGGGGATCGCACCGGAAGCACGAATCGTG
>JAEUQD010000986.1 GCA_016789925.1 Bryobacterales bacterium
TCGCGGGATCGGTCGACCAGTTCGAAATAGCACTGGCGGCCGATCTCTTTCGTCATGCGGGCCGAGCGCCAGTGGAAGCCCGGCTTTCCGTTCGGTTTCAGGTGCGCGCTCTTATGATCGTCAGCGACGATGGTCACCCGGCTATCCGGCGTTCCGGCGAGGCGGACATGCACCCAAAGCTTGGGCATCCGGAACTTGCGGGAGGTCAGCGAGCCGACCAGTCGCGCCGTGCCGCGGCCGGCGCTGGAAGCAAAGCCCGCCTCCCATTGCTTCCGGAACGCCTCTCCCGTTCCGTACCATTCGCCGTGATTTTCAAAGTCTTCGAACAGTACGTCGCCTTCGCGCAGCTTCAATTCCGGCGCAGGACCGAGTTTGGCGGTGGACGGGAGACGCTCATGGGCCGCTTGAATGGCGGCGGCGCGGGCGGGCGAATCCACGACGGCTTCGCGGATGTTGGTGGAATGGAGCACTCCGGCAAGGGCGTAATAGTCGCGCGTGGGAATGGGGTCGAACTTGTGGTCGTGACAGCGGGCGCAGGCTATGGTCAGGCCCAGAAATGCCTTACCGAGGACGTCAATCTGGTTGTCTACGGTGTCGGCCCGCGACTTTACGGAGTCGGTGGCGCTATTGAGGACCTCACCGAACCAAAAGGCCGAAGTGCCAAGCGGCGATTCCAGATGGGTGTTGTCGCGCGATACACGGGGGTGGGGGAGAAGGTCGCCGGCAATGTGCTCACGGGCGAACTGGTTGAAGGGCACGTCTTCGTTGAACGCCCGAATCACGTAGTCGCGATACCGCCAGGCATCGAGTTTGTCGTTGTCGAACTCGTGGCCGTTGGTTTCGGCAAAGCGGACCAAGTCGAGCCAATGGCGAGCCCATCGCTCGCCGTAGTGAGGGGATGCGAGCAGACGCTCGACAACGCGTTCGTAGGCCTTTGGAGACTTGTCAGCAACGAATTCTTCCAACTCGGACGGCGACGGTGGCAACCCCGTGAGGTCGAAGGTGACGCGGCGGAGCCATGTGCCGCGGCCGGTATCGGAGGCGGGTTTGAGATTGCGGGCCTCCAGGCGGGCGAGCAGGAAATGGTCAATCCGGGTGCGTGGCCACTGATTGTCGTTGACGGCGGGTGGCGCGGCCGAAAGCAAGGGCTGGAAGGCCCAGAAGCGGCGGCCAAGGGCTGGATCTGTCAAGCGGTTCGCCGAGCGCGAGGGTTCGGGTTGATCGGACCGAGGGTCGTGGGCTCCCGCGTCAATCCAATCGCGAAACGCCACGATGTCGCTGTCGGACAATTTGCCAGTGGGCGGCATACGCAGGTCGAGATGCGTGTAGCTGATTGCCGTGTAGAGCCGTGAGTGCGCGGCGCTGTTGGGCGTGACCACGGAGCGTAACCCCGCTTTCGTGTCCAGACGGAGGTTGCCGCGCGGCGGATTCGACCGCTCTCCGTGACAGGTAAAGCATCGCGTGGCGAGAACCGGCCGGATTCGCTTCTCGAAAAAATCGTCCCCTTGCTGGGCCCAAATTCCGGGCGCGGCCGCGAGGACAAGCAGCCAAAGGCGCATCGATTGCATCATATCGTCTGCCGGGTTTGTTACGCTGGCGGTTTGCTACAGGTTAAGTCAGTTACCAAGGAATACGTGTCACCCGGCGGCGCTCTGCGCATTCTCGATGGCGTCAGTTTTGAGCTGGAGCGAGGGGCTGCCGTGTCGATCATGGGTCCGTCGGGTTCGGGGAAAAGTACTCTGCTTTCCATTCTCGGCGCTCTGGAGCCGCCTACTTCCGGTGAAGTACGGCTTGGAGGAGAGAATCCCTATGCGTTGGGCGAAAGGGAACTGGCGGCCTTTCGCAACAAGCAGATCGGCTTCGTATTTCAGGACCATTGCCTGCTCCCGCAGTGCACCGTTCTGGAGAATGTGTTGCTCCCCACTTTGGTCGCCACGGAGCAGGCGGATTTTCAGGCACAGGCGCGGCAACTGCTGGACCGCGTGGGTCTCGGGCCGCGCGTGGACCACGTACCCGCGCAACTGTCGGGTGGGGAGAAGCAGCGCGTGGCCATTGCGCGCGCGTTGATCCGGCAGCCTGCTCTGTTGCTTTGCGATGAGCCGACAGGCAACCTGGACCGCGGGAACGCGGATGCGGTCGCCGACTTGCTGCTGGAGCTACAGAAGGCGCAGCAGATGATGCTGGTGCTTGTAACCCATAGCGAGAAGCTCGCCGCCCGCGCCCCTGTCGAGTACGAACTGACCGACGGGCGGCTGGTGAGGCGATGACCATTCCTGGGTTGGTCCGCAGCAGCCTGTCCTACTATTGGCGGCCGAATCTGGCGGTAGCCCTGGGCGTTGCTACCGCAGTGGCGGTGTTGGGCGGGGCCTTGTTGGTGGGCGAGAGCGTGCGCGCATCGTTACGGCGGATCGCGCTGGAGCGCATCGGATCGGCTGAGCATGTTGTGACGTCCACCACGCCATTCCGCGAGCAACTGGCGAGCGCGTGGCGCGGTGGGGCGCCGCTGATGGCGCTGGAAGGCCTGGTGACGCACCAGGCGTCGAGCAGACGCGCCACCGGCATCTTCGTGTACGGTGTCGACGACCGGTTCTGGCAATTCCACGGGCAGCCTGCGATGGGACTCGGCGCGCGGGAGGCGGCTGTCTCTACCGCGCTGGCAGCGGAGTTGGGACTGAACACCGGGGACACGTTGCTGTTGCGGGTCGAGAAGCCAACCGACATTCCCGCGGAATCGCTGTTCGGGCGCAAGGACGATCCGGCGCCGACAATCAGACTCACCGCGAAGGCGGTGCTGCCCGGCGCGCAGATGGGCGAGTTCACATTGCGCCCGACTCAGGGCGCGGTGCGGGCCCTGTTTGTTCCTCTTCGGCTGATACAACGTGAGATGAATGTTCCAGGCCGTGTGAATGCGATCTTGCTCGGACGGTCCGCGGGTGCTCCGGAGCAGATGTTGCGTTCGGCTTTTCAACTGGAGGATCTGGGGTTGCGGGTGCGCAAGCTGGACGACCGCGATGCGCTGCAGTTGGACACGCTCTCCGGTGTCATCCCGGATTCACTCGTGGGCCCGGCTCTTCAGGCGGCGAACGACGCGCGGCTGGAGACCCGCACGATGTTCACCTACCTTGCGACGGCGTTGCGCTTGAATGGAAAAGAGGTTCCGTATTCCCTGGTGGCCGCCACGGATCTTCAGGTATTCTCCGTGAGCGAGCCGGCGCGCGATTCCATTGTGCTCAACGATTGGACTGCCCGCGACCTGGGCGCCAAGCCAGGCGACACAATCACCATGGCCTACATGTTGTGGCATCCGGACAACCGTATCAGCGAAGAGTCAGCCTCTTTCCGTGTGGCCTCCGTAACGCCGATGAAGGGATTGGCCGGAGACCGGGATCTTGCCCCCGAGTATCCCGGGATCACCGATGCCGACAACGTTGCCGACTGGGACCCGCCATTCCCGATGGAACTCAAGCGAATCCGAGACAAAGACGAAGACTACTGGGACGCACATCGCGCCACACCCAAGGCGTTTCTCACGCTGGAAAAGGCGCAAGAGTTATGGAGTTCGCGCTGGGGCAAACTGACCGGAATCCGGATGCAGGCGCCTAATCCGGAACAGCCTGAGGCACTAGAGCGTGCGCTGCATGACTTTCGGACGCGGTTGCGGTTGCGGCTTGACCCGCTGGAGCAGGGCTTGATTGTCGTGCCGCTCCGCCAGATGAGTTTGGAAGCGTCGCGCGGAGCCACCGACTTTGGCGAGTATTTTACCTATTTCAGTTTCTTCCTGATGGTGTCGGCGCTGTTGCTGGCCGGGCTTTTCTTTCGACTCGGACTGGAGCAGCGGTTTACGGAAGTCGGGCTGTTGCAGGCCGCCGGCTTTGCGCCCGCGGTTGTGCGGCGCATCTTTCTGTGGGAGGGAGTCCTGCTGTCGCTCGCAGGCGGATTAGTCGGAGTGCTGGGCGCGGTGGGTTACGCGGCGGCAGTGGTTACGGGGTTGACCACGTTCTGGGTAGACGCCGTCGGCACGCGCAACCTGTCGCTGTCAGTGGCGGGCGCGCCTCTCCTCGCCGGCCTCGTGGGCGGCATCGTAGCGGCTGTCATCGCCGTGCTGCTCACCTTGCGCGGAGTTCGCGCACTATCTCCGCGAGGGCTGCTAGCGACGGGAGCGGGCGCGGCTGGGAAATCACGGGCGGGGCTCGTGGCAGCGGTGGCGGGGCTCGCCGGCCTGACTCTCTTGGTTGCCAGTGCACTCAAAGCGATCCCTGCCGCGGCTGGCTTTTTTGGAGCGGGTTCGATGCTGTTAGTGGCTGCCCTGGGGTGGTTCCGCACACGATTGGGCGTTCACGGAATCGCGGCAAGCCTGCCTAAACTCGCCTTCCGGAACGCGGGCTACCGGCCGGGACGCACCGTGTTGTCGGCTGCACTCATCGCTTCGGCGACGTTCCTGGTGGTTTCGGTGGAATCGTTCCGGCGCGACCCAAACGCGGCGGCAGGCACGGGCGGTTATCCACTCATGGCGGAAGCCGTGCGCCCGCTCTATTACAACCCCGAGACGCCGAAGGGTCGCGAAGAATTACCAGATTTGCCTCCGAACACTAATCTGGCGGGGTTTCGCCTCCGTCCTGGTGACGATGCCAGTTGCCTGAACCTCTACGAACCGCAGAATCCGCGCATCCTCGGCGCACCCCGTTCATTTGCCGGGCGCGGCCGGTTTCCGTTCGCAGCCGCGGTGAAGGACACTCCCAATCCTTGGATGCTGCTGTTTGAGCCGCAAACCGATGGCGCGGTTCCGGCAATTGCCGACGCCAATTCCATCACTTACGTCCTCCACAAGAAAGTGGGTGACGTGTTTACACTTCCGGATGGCACGCGTTTGCGCCTGGTGGCCGCGCTCGCCGATAGCGTGTTCCAAAGCGAGATCATTGTCGGTGAAGACGCCTTTCAGCGTCTGTTTCCGCGCGAGCAGGGCTACCGCGTGTTTCTCATTGAAACGAGCGACACCGGAAAGGCAACAGCGGACCTGGAAGAGGCGCTGTCGGACCATGGCTTCGACGTCACACCGACCGCAGATCGTTTGGCCACGTTCCACCGCGTCGAGAATACCTACTTGTCGACGTTTCAAACTCTGGGCGCACTGGGATTGCTGCTGGGGACCATTGGATTGGGCGCGGTGCTCTTCAGAAATGTGCTGGAGCGCCGCCGCGAATTCGCGCTGCTGGCAGCCATCGGCTACACGCGTGAGCGCCTTTCACGGCTTGTCCTGCTTGAGAACATCATGCTTCTCGTGGCGGGCATTGCCATTGGACTTGCGGCAGCTCTGCTGGCGATCGCGCCGGTGCTGATCGCACGCGGTTCGCAGGCATCGGCCCTTTCGATGGGCGTGTTGCTGGCCGCCGTGCTGGCCGCAGGTTTGGCCGCGACGTGGGTGGCCACACGCGTCTCGATGCGGTTGCGGCTCATGGATTCGCTGCGCGCGGGCTAGGTTGGTTCCGTCACGCGGCCCGCGCTACACTTCTTCTTCATATGGCCGCAATGCTCGATGGCAAATGGGCGCTCGTGACGGGCGCAAGCAAAGGCGTAGGGAAGGGAATCGCTCTCGAACTGGCACGCGCGGGCTCGAATCTATTCATCAACTACAACACCGACGAAGCCGGCGCGCATGAAACCGCGGCGGAGGTGGAAGCGCTGGGCGTGCAAGCCATCCCGATCCAGGCCAATGTCGGCCATGCTGATGATGTCGAACGCATGTTCGGCGCCATCGCCCAATTGGACATTCTGGTGAATAACGCCGGAGTGCAGACCTGGAAGGCTCTCCTCGATCTGACTGAAGCCGAGTGGGACCGCGTGATCGATACGAATCTCAAGGGCTGCTTCCTGTGCACGCGCTCTGCCGCGAACCTGATGAAAAACACGGGCGGCAGCATTGTCAACATCGGCTCAGGGTGCAATAAGACGGCCTTCCCGCACCTGGTGGACTACACCGCCAGCAAGGGTGGGATTGAGATGTTCACGAAAGTTGCGGCGTGCGAACTCGGCAAGTACAACATTCGC
>JAEUQD010001044.1 GCA_016789925.1 Bryobacterales bacterium
CCACTCGGACAGCATCGCCGCCGGCGAGTTCCCCATCGACAGCTTTCCCGTGCGAAAGCGACAGAAGGGACACAATGTCGCACTGGAGGGCTACATCCTGATGCTCGACAAATTCACGCAGCCCTACCAGGTGCCCTATCGAGTGATCGTGCCCAAGAGCGTCGACGGATTGCTGGTACCGGTCGCAGCCTCAGCTACTCACGTCGCTTTTTCAACTATCCGGATGGAACCCACGTGGATGGCGCTGGGTCAGGCGGCGGGCACGGCGGCGCACCTCGCCATCACGTCGAATCAGGAACTTCGCCGGCTGGACACGAACCGGCTTCAGCGACTGTTGCTCAACCAGGGCGCCGTGCTTACGTTCTTCAAGGACATCGACCGGAGCCACAGTGCCTACGCGGCCCTACAGTATTTCGGAACCAAGGGGTTCTTTCCCGATTACTGGGCGCGCGCGGACGAACCGTTACGGCGCGATACGGCGGCGCGCTGGTTGAACAAGAGCATCGAAGGTGATGGTGAGCTGACTCGCGGCGAAGCGGCCGAATTGCTGAAGAAGAAGGGCATCAATGCCCCCTGGACGCCTTCGGTGCAGCCCGTGCTTCGCGGAGAGTTCTGCGCCGCGCTGTACCGTTAATCCCTGGGACCAATCTGGTCCCACGGAATCGGCTGGAATCCCTTCGTGAGCGCGGGGCTATCGGGCCGGAGGCGGAAGTCGCCCGCGGCTTCGTTCACGAAGTGGGGGTCTTCGTCCACCATGTTCCCGCTGAAGTCCACAGGAGTTCCCTGGGCCAGTTTGGCGATGTTCAGCCATTTGCCGCGCACGCAGATGTTCCGGACTACGCGATTGCCTTCGGGCGGGACTCCTTTGCCCTCCCGGTAGTACTTTTCGAGAGTGGCGAGCGCCGGATAGCGCGTAATGTAAGGCGGATCGAGATAGCGCATCTCGGACAGGCGCTGTTTCATGGTCTGGTACACCATGTTCTGCCAGACCGGGCGCGGGTCCAGACCGCGAGCATCAATATGGACGGCCGGCGAGCAGTCGACGAAGATGTTGTTCTCCACCAGATGGTCGCGCCCGCCGCCAATGAAGACGGCGCGCTCGGTCTTGTAGAAGACGTTGCCGTAGATACGCGCCCCACTGGCGCAGTCGTCCAGGTACACGCCCATCGACCCCATCCCCACGCCGCCGGTGTCGTGGAAGTAGTTATACCGGATTTCGACGCCGCGCTCGGTATAGTCGCGGCCCATATAGAACGCTCCGACGTCGCCGGTCTCGAGACACACGTGGTGGATTTCGTTGTACTCGATGAGATGGTCGTTGCCATTCATCAGGATGCCGTTGTGCGGGGAATGGTGAATGAGGTTGTGGGCCACACGGTGGCCGACCCCTTCCAGGCGCACGCCGGGCTGATAGGTGCGCGACCATTCGGCGATGTGATGAATTCGATTATTGGTGGCTGAGTGACGTCCGGGCGCGAGCGTGGCGCGGTCGCCGCCTTTGAGGAACACGCCGCCGTCGCCCGTGTGATAAATCTCGCAGGCATTCACCGTATGCTCCGAGCCGCCATCAACGACGACGGCAGCATTGCCGACATTGCGGATCAGGCACTTCTCGATGTGGACGCGCGAGCCCCCGGTAATCTCGATCGCCGAAGCGCGGGTCCACTCAAAGGTCATGCCGCGCCAGGTGACTTCCGAGGCGCCTTGGATGCGCAGGAACGGATCGCCGCTGGTGGACAGTGCGATTTCGACGTTGCCGGCCGCGGCGGGCGGCCAGAAGTAGAGCTTACCGGCGTCCACGTCGGTATAGAATTCGCCGGGCGCGTCCAGTTCCTCCAGCACGTTGAGGAAATAGAAACGCTGGCCAGTACGGAAGCCGTACAACCCGTGGGGCGCACGGGTCTTGACGAGACCGCGGTCGTAATCAAACTCGGCGACCTCTTCGTAGGTATTGGCCCAATCCCACGACCAGTAGCCGTGGGTCCAGACGTTCCTGGTTGTCTGCCAGCGGGCCGGCTTTACGCCCTCCACATAAAAGCCGTATTCGAGACGCCCGTGCCTGCGGCCGTGATCGTCGTCGGGCGGGCTCGGATCGGCGGGATTGGCGATCTTCGCGAACGTATCGTTGGGCCAGCGCGCCACCGTCATGCGGCGGCCATCGAAGAAGAGCTCGGCGTGCGCTGGCGACATGGCGCGGCTGAACCCGCGGGAAACAAAGCGGCCCGGATCGGCGATGCCAAGGCGGCGCAAATCATATTCCACAACGTGAGAGCGTGCCTCAGGCTTGAGCCGCGCGAGCACGGCACGGCTGGTGACGGCGCGGGCGCCGCGGAGACGCCGGCCGCCCTGCAACCGGACTGTC
>JAEUQD010001046.1 GCA_016789925.1 Bryobacterales bacterium
GCCTGCTGTTTGGCATTTCGTTTCGCATCCTGTTGAGCCCGTTGGATGATCCGGACATCGTGGAGCGCTCCGAGGGGCGCCTGGAGGTCGTTAAAGTGGATGTCGGAGGCCATCTGGAGGCGCTGAAGGCGTTCGAGTTCGCGCAAATTGGCGCGGTAGGAGCCTTCGAAGCGGGCGTAGTAGCGCTGGTAAAGCGCGGCCTGCTTTTCGGTGTCGGGATGGTTGAGGGGGTCCTCGCCGAGGGATTGATCGAGAAGGGCGTTTTCGAGTTTGAGAACGCGCTGCATGTTCCAGGCGGAGATGAGGATTCGGCTGTAGGTGAGTTCCTGGAGGAAGCCCGTGGGGGCGAGGGAGAAGCGGAGTTCGGCCTCGAGGGCCTCGAACTCGGGGCGGTCGAATTCAGTGACGACCGGGTGCATGGCGGTGAGGCCATGGCGGGTGGCATTGCGCGACGACGCGGCTTTGCCTGCGGGGGAAATCGGACCGGTTTGTTTGGACATGATCATTTTCCTTTAGAAAAGCAATAAAAAAGGACCGGGTTGTGGCCGACCGCGGCGGGTCGAGACAATCCGATCCTTCTGTCGTCAATGTAGCACGGGGTGTCAAGCAGGAATGTAAAGGAATACGACGGTAAAAGGGAAGGCGTGAGGGTAATTCGTTTCGCAACGTATTGAAAAGACAAGGAATGGGTGGGAGGAAAAATAAAGTAGAACGACTTGTGAACGTAATAGTTCGAACACTTGCATCAGTTACCTGAGGGGTCGAGGTACTGGAACGAACTGGCCGGGCCGGGCCATCGGAATCGAGGTTCTGTGGTACACATCAGGGACAGGCCCCGAAAATCGGTGAGATCTTCCAATCGTCCACGCCACTTCTCTATCGAGAGATAAGGAAGGATGGCTCGACTACCACGGTTTGTCCGCGCCCATCTTGCCGTGCACGCCACCGCGCGGGGCGTCAATGGCTGCCGTTTGTTCCGGAGCGGTTTTGACAAGCGCAAATATTTGAAACGATTTGCCTTAGTCGCCGAACAAGAGGGCGTCGAAATCCATGGATATTGTCTTTTGGGGAACCATGTTCATTTTCTATTGGTACCGCAGTCTGACAAGGCCCTGGCCCGGCTCTTTCTGCGGGTCCACACATGGTGGGCGATGTATTACAACGCCAGGTACGGCCGCACCGGCCACCTCTTTCAAGGCCGGTTCCACTCGAGCGTGCTCAGTAAGACTCACTACTGGGCAGCGCTTCGCTACATCGAAACCAACCCCCGCAAGCATAACCTGAGCAATGACCTGGCAGCGTGGGAATACTCTTCGGCGGCCCAGCACCTCACGGGTCGGCCCGATGAGTTCATCAAGCTGATGATGGGAGCCTGGCATCGCCGCTTCACGACACAGAGCTATCCGGGCTTCCTCGAAGAGTCGGCGGACGAATTGGCCGCCCGGTTGGAGAAGTCGTTAACCAACGGCCTTCCTTGTGGCCCCGACCGATGGGTGAGGGTCCTGGAAAAGAAAGCCAAACGCCGCCTCCACGCACTTCCACCAGGGCGACCACCGCGACCCACCGAGCAACCCAAAGTTTTTGCGGCCTAACGAATCCGACCTCCGCTATTGCACTGTTCGATGAGTCAACCGAAAGCGGTAGTCTGTCCAAAACAGGCTCGCCGATCACCGAGCATCGCTTCCGCAAAGAACATGAACGACCTCAGATGAACGCGCTCTGACGGGATATCGATCCATTCGGGTTCCTGGTGCCCCGCGGAGGTCGTCGTGCGGGATCGGGGGTTGTCCCCGAAAGTATGGCGGTAGCGGGGGTTGTCCCCGAAAACGGTACACTGAGCCAGTGGCGAAGGGTTCGGCGAAGTCGATTTCGAGTCGGGAGGCGGCGGGGTTGGTACGGAGTGGGATGTGGCTGGATTACGGGGTGGCGTTGTGTCAGCCCGACGTGTTTGACCAGGCACTGGCGGCGCGGGCGGGAGAGTTACAGGACGTCAAGATCCGGTCGTGTTTGTCGATGAAGCCGCGGGCGGTGTTGGAGGCGGATCCGGGCGGGAAACATTTCCATTGGTTGAGCTGGCATTTCTCGGGATATGACCGGCGGCAGCACGATGCCGGGATCGCGCATTATATTCCGCTGAACCTGGGCGAGGTACCGGATTATTACCGGCGCTTTCTGGAACCGGTGGACATCGTTGTTTTGAAGACATGTCCGGCGGATGAGAGTGGGTACTTTAACTTCAGTGCGGGGAACTTGTGGCATCGGGCAGTGATTGAGTCGGCGAAGACGGTGATTGTCGAGGTGACGCGAGGCCTGCCTTACGCTCATGGCGAGGGGAATGGCGTTCATGTCAGCGAGGTGGACTTTGTCATCGAGGGCGATGATGCTCCGGGGGCGGAACTGCTGAATCCACCGCCGAGCGAGGCGGACCGCGCGGTGGCGCGGATGATCGCCGCGGAGGTTGAGGACGGGGCTTGTTTACAGATCGGGATCGGTGCGATGCCGAACGCGGTGTGCAAGCTGTTGCTCGAGAGCGGGGTCAAGGACTTGGGCATTCATACGGAGATGCTGATCGATGGCCTGGTGGAACTGTACCAGGCGGGGCGTGTTACAGGGGCGCGGAAGACGCTGGATCCGGCCAAGGTGGTCTATACGTTCGCGCTGGGATCTCGCAGTCTGTACGATGCGATCGACGGGAACCCGGACTTCCGATGCAATCCGGTGGAGTATACGAATTCACCGCACATGATCATGCGGAACGAGCGTGTGATCTCGATTAACTCGACGACACAGATGGACCTCCAGGGACAGGCGGCGTCAGAGTCCGACGGTCACCGGCACTTAACCGGCACGGGCGGGCAGTTACAGTTCGTGCGCGGGGCTTACGCGTCGAAGGGCGGCAAGTCGTTTATCTGCCTTTCGTCGACATATGAGAAGCGCGGGGAACGGCGGAGCAGGATTGTTCTCGATTTGACCGCTGGAAACATCGTGACCACGCCGAGATCGGATGTGATGTACGTGGTGACCGAGTACGGCATGGTCAATTTGAAAGGCAAGTCAGTGGCGGAGCGGGCGCGGGCGTTGATCGGGCTCGCCCATCCCGATTTCCGGGAGATGCTGGAGCGGCAAGCCCACGAACACCGCCTACTGGCAGCGCGCTAGGGGTTTTCTTTCAACGCGGCGACGATGTCATTGACTGCCTTCTGAGCATCGGCAAACAGCAACAAGGTGTTGTCCAAGGCGAATAGAGGGTTCGGAATACCGGCGAAGCCGGGGCTTAGGCTTCTCTTGATGACGACGACGGTACGGGCCTTGTCGACGTCGAGGATCGGCATGCCCGCGATCGGAGATTTGGGATCCGTACGGGCGGATGGGTTGACGACATCGTTTGCGCCGATGACGATGGCGACGTCGGTCTGGGGAAAGGTCGGGTTGATCTCGTCCATTTCCTTGAGCACCTCATAGGACACGTCGGCTTCGGCCAGCAGGATGTTCATGTGGCCCGGCATGCGGCCGGCAACGGGATGGATTGCGTAGAGCACTTCGGCGCCGCGCGATTCGAGGAGATCGGCGAGAATTCGCACCGTATGCTGCGCCTGCGAGACAGCCAGACCATACCCTGGCACGATCACCACGCGGCGGGAATCCCCGAGTAGCATCGCCACTTCTTCGGCGGACGACGCTTTCACCTTGCCCGCGTAGACATCGGCGCCCTTCGTGCCGGCCGCTTGGACGGCTGACCCCAAACCTCCGAATAGCACGTTGGTGAGGGAGCGGTTCATCGCCTTGCACATGATCTGTGTGAGGATGATGCCCGAGGCACCCACCAGGGACCCGGCAATGATCAGGACATTATTCTCAAGGACGAATCCGGTGGCTGTCGCGGCGAGACCGG
>JAEUQD010000026.1 GCA_016789925.1 Bryobacterales bacterium
CGGTCGAGGATCGTGTGGTACAGATCCGCTACGCGGCCTGCAAAGATACCGAATAATCGCCTCGTCTCCGAGGAAAAAGCACCAGGTGCTCGACGATACAGCGTTACAGCCCCTCGGACTTCGTCTTGAAAAATCACCGGCAAGGACAGCAGGGAGGCGGGGCGCTCACGGCGGTAAAACTCGCTATCTTTGTCAATGCGTTCGTCGGTGGCGCACTCGAGGACCTCCACTGGAACACCCTTCAAGCATTGGCTGGTCGCCCGATCCCCTGGTAATGCATCGAAGGCGCAGACGGTTTTTGAATCCAAGAATCCGTGAGCAAGAACGAACAGGCGCCCGTCCGGCAAATCGAGGCGCTCCCGCCAAAGAGCTACGCCGAAGCCTCCGCAGAGAAGGGCGACCTCGCGAAGCATCTTTTCCAGAGCTGCGAGGTTCCGCGCCCGCAGCGCTAGCCCGACCACTTCGCTGATCTGTTCGGCTACGCGTACTTCCTCAGGCACACGTATATTCTAATCCCCCTGCCGTGGGATACAGATAATCTACATTCCCACGGCCGACAGAGACGGCCGTCAGGGCCGTCGGGCCGTCAAGGACAGACTCGTGTGGTAACAGTGTCACAGCCGGCTGAGAGCAACTTCTCCCAAGCGCCACCACCCGAATGAAATGCCTCGCAACGCCCGCCTCGTCTGACCCGGGCCTCCCGTTCCTCATCACCCAACGCGGCAACCGGCATGTTGATGTTTTGCCACCCCGGAAGACCGCACCGTCTAGAGCATTTCCATAAATTTCATAGACTTTGATTAGGCAGCGTATCCGCAGCCGCGGAAATAGGCCGAGATGTGCGAGGTCAGGACCGTGTCCAGCGCAGCGGTGAGGGCCACTTCCAAGTCAGCGACCGTTCTCGCCTTGGTGGCGCGGAGAGCTTGTTTGACCTGAGCCCAGCAGCGTTCAATGGGATTGTAGTCGGGAGAATACGGAGGCAGGTAGCACAGCCGCGCTCCCGTCGCCTGGATCCGTTCGCGGATGCCCTCGACCTTGTGAGCCGATAGGTTGTCCATCACCACGATCTGCCCCGCCGACAGCTTGGGACACAGCACCTGTTCGACATACGCACGAAAGACATCTCCGTCGGTCGGCGATTCGATCGTCATGGTGGCCACCCAGCCCGTCAAACTGATGGCCCCCAGCACCGTGAGGGTACGCCAACGGCCGGGAGTACCTTCCGGCACGCGCTGGCCCCCAAGGCCCCGCCCATAACGGCGCGTCATCTCCGTGGTGATGCCGCTCTCATCTAAAAAGATGAGATTCGCTGCCGGCTCCTGCGCCATCCGAACCTGCCACTGGGCACGCTGCCGTTGCACGGTTTCACTGTCTTGCTCGGCGGCGTGAAGAGTTTTTTTTAAGCCGCAGATTCAACCGGCGCAAGGTGTTCCACAGTGCGCCGATACTGATCTCCAACTGCTGTGCTGATACAGCCCGACCTGCAACTCCGCCAGCGTCATATCTGCCTGGGCCTGCACCGCTGCACGTACCCAAGCCTCGATCTCCGCCGTGGCCTTCCTCTTGCGCCCCCGGCGCGCCGGTTGCGGACGTTCCATCCGGCCCGTGCGCGTGTAGGCCGCGGAAATCTTCTTCGTCCACGCCACACTCACGTCGAACCGTTCGGCCAAATCGGCCAGAGTTTCCTCGCCCAGTG
>JAEUQD010000048.1 GCA_016789925.1 Bryobacterales bacterium
GGACGGGCTACGGCGGGTGACCTGGTTGTCTTTCTGAGCTATCTGGCGGCCCTCTACAGTCCGCTTTCGTCGCTGGCGTATTTGGGGTTATCGTGGAGTTCCGCTGCCGCGGGCGCGCGGCGTGTGTTTGCCACGCTGGACGAACCAGCGTGGCCGCCGCCGGGAGTAACTCATCTTCCGGCAGGGGTGACCCGGGGCGATGTTCTGTGTGAAAACGTGACATTCGGATATGACGACAGGCGGCCCGTGCTCCGGAACGTCAATTTCCACGTCAGGCCAGGCGAAACCGTACTGTTAGTGGGCGAAACGGGGGCCGGTAAGACGACGCTGCTGATGCTGCTGGATCGATTCTATGATCCGCAGTCGGGCAGAATCTCTCTGGATGGGCGCGATCTAGCCGACTTGCCGCTAGAGTGGTTGCGTTCGCAGATCTGTATCGTTCTTCAGGACAGCCTGTTGCTGCCGGCTTCGGTACGGGATAACATCGCACTGGCCAATCCGGCGGCTAGTTCGGGGGACATTGAAGCCGCTGCCCGGGCGGCGGCCGCGCACGACTTCATCATGCAGTTGCCCGACGGCTATGCCACGAGGGTCGGGGATGGCGCGGCCAGGCTGTCCGGTGGCGAGCGCCAGCGGATTGCCCTGGCTCGCGCGTTTCTGCTGAATCCACCTGTACTGGTTTTGGACGAACCCACCGCTTCGCTGGACGCAGCCACCGAGCAGACGATCTGGGATTCGATTGCACGGCTGAGGAAGGGCCGCACGACGATCGTGGTTACGCATCGAGACTCAGGCAGTCAGATTGCCGAACGGACTGTTCGGATCGATCGCGGAGCGGCCACTGAGTCAGGAGCGGTTCACGCATGAAGGCGGTTGTTACCGGGATGATCGCGACTTACCCCGTGGGCGGGGTGGTTTGGGACTACGGGCAATATCTTCTTGGGCTGGAGCGTCTGGGGTTTGAGGTTTATTACCTGGAAGACACGGGTGGACCGACTTACAATCCGATGCTGCGAGAGTATGGAGAAGATCCGTCGTTTGGACTGCAATACCTGCAGGATGCGCTGACGGGCTTGTCCCCAGGGTTAAAGAATCGATGGCACTTCCGCGACCAATCCGGAGCGACCTACGGCATCGAAGCGGAGAGACTGCGTCACATCCTGTCGGAGGCAGACCTGTTTCTCAACGTCTCCGGCGGTACGCTGCTGCGCGACGAATACATGACGTGCGCCCGCAAGGTGCTGATCGATTCCGATCCCGGCTGGAATCACTTCGTTAATTATCCGAAGTGGGACCGCGGTGAGGGCTGGCCGGGCACTTACGGTTTCCGGAGACACGACTACTTCTTCACGTACGCCGAGCGGCTGGGTGAGCCGGATTGCATTCTGCCTGATTTCGGTTTGACCTGGCATGCGACGCGGCCGGTTGTGGTTCCGGAGTGCTGGTCGCCGTGCGGTCGCGGGCAGCGATGGACAACGGTGATGACCTGGGACAACTTCCGCCTGCCGATTCTGTACGAAGGCCGGGCCTTCGGAACGAAGGAACTGGAGTTTCCGCGAATCGCCGATCTGCCGGGGAAGGTGAAGGCAGAACTCGAGATCGCGGTTGGGGGCAACACGGCGCCCGTCGATGAGTGGTGCGCCGCGGGTTGGCACCTCTTGGATTCCCACGCCGTGTCGGAAACACCCGATGCCTATCGCGACTATATCTGCCAGTCGCGCGGCGAACTGAGCGTGGCCAAGAACGTCTACGTCGCCACCCGGTCAGGCTGGTTCAGTTGCCGTTCGGTGTGTTACCTGGCGGCGGGACGTCCGGCCGTCCTTCAGGACACGGGTTTCTCCGAACGAATTGAAACCGGGCGCGGACTGTTCGCGTTCGACGACCTGGAGTCAGCGGCTGCCGCGCTGGAAACGGTGGAGGCGAGCTATGCCTTGCATCAGGAGGCC
>JAEUQD010000059.1 GCA_016789925.1 Bryobacterales bacterium
CGCTTCCTCCAAGGGCGGAAGGAAGCCGGGCGTGTTTCGCGCTACTTCAATGCCGGGACTGCGGAAGTCTCCGCGGAGCAGAATATGCGTTTTCGGGGCGAACCAGTTCTCGCGCACCGTCTGCGCCAGCGTTCGCTTCGGAGCTTGTTTCTTCAGTTCGGCCCACTGCTTCTTAAACTGATCCCAACCCAGGTGCGCGAGCCGCTCTTTGTCGAACACGTCGCCAGCACGATTGACAAAGTAATCGAGGAGTTGCTGCTGCTGTTCGTGGGGCCGCTCGTGTTCTTCCAGACGCAGCGCCGGCTGCAGGCCGTTGCCGATGTTGCCCACGTACTTCCAGGCGAACTGGAACTTTTCGTTGAAGCCGGGTTGGTCGGCCGCCTTCAGCAAAATGGCGCGCCACTCTTTCATCAGTTCGGGGCCGCAGAACTGATTGAACAGTTGGAGGCGGCGCTGCTCATGGAGGGGATCGCGGGGGGCGTCGCCCTGGACCGGAGCTTCCACGTCATGGTCAACCAACGTATTGAAGAAGGCGGAGAGCTGGTAGTAGTCGCGCTGGGTGGTGGGGTCGTACTTGTGGTCGTGACATTGCGCGCAGCCCACGCTCAAGCCCATCCACACCATGCCCAGCGTGTTGGTGCGGTCGAGCACCTGCTCGACGCGGAACTGTTCGGTGTCGACGCCGCCTTCGCGGTTGGTAAGTGAGTTCCGGTAGAAGCCGGTCGCGGCGCGCTGATCCGGCGTCGCGCCCGGCAGGAGATCGCCCGCGAGTTGCTCGATGGTGAACTGATCGAAGGGAAGATCGCGGCGGAGTGCATCGATCACCCAGTTGCGATAGCGCCACGCCCAGGGCCGCTCCATGTCGCTCTCGTAGCCGTCGGAATCGGCATAGCGTGCAAGGTCGAGCCAGTGGCGCGCCCATTTTTCGGCATACTGTGGGGAATCGAGCAGGCGCTCAACGGCCCGGTTGTAGGCGTCGGGCCGCGTGTCCGCGAGGAAGGTGTCCATTTCCGCGGGCGCCGGCGGCAGGCCTGTCAGGTCGAGCGATAAGCGGCGCAAGAGGGTTCGGCGCGAGGCCTCGGGCGATGGCGCAACGCCTTCGCGTTCCAGTCGCGCCAACACAAAGCGGTCGATGGGAGTGCGGGTCCAGCCGGTTAGTTTCACTTCCGGCGGAGCGGGTTTCACGACCGGCTGAAAGGCCCAGTGTTTGGATTTGTTCGCCTGCTCGTTTGCGGTGGCTGCGCCCCATTTGGGTCCTTCATCCACCCAGGCGCGCAGACGCGCCACTTCATCCGGGCTTAGTTTTTTCGGACCGGGGGGCATCTTGCCGGCCGCCACCATTTCGATGAGGCGACTTGCGGACGCCTTGCCTGGAATCAGCACCGGGCCCGAGTAGCCGCCCTTCAACGCGTCGGCCGCGCGGTCCAAGCGCAGACCGCTGCTTTGGATCGTCGCACCATGACACGCATAGCAGTTTCGCGACAGGATTGGCTCGATGTCGCGGGTGAAATCGACCAGGGAAAGCAGTAGTAAGGCGGGAAACATCCGTTTCTCCCACTCTACTTCAGGATGCGGAACATGTTTGAGTAGCCGTCGGTCCAGGCGGGAACCTTGTCGTCGACGCGCGGTTCGTGCCCGCTGCCCTGAAACGGAGCTTCGTCGAACACTCTGGTACTGTTTGCGACGAGGACGTAGGTGGTCCCGAAGCAGTTTCCGTCGTCGTCTTCGCCGGTCTCAAAGACGCGGGCGGCCTTGCCCAACGTCCGGGCCGCGGCGGCCAACACCGGCTCAAGGTCCAGGTACTTGTTGGAGATATGGACGACGATGATGCCATCGTTCTTCAGGTGGCGGAAATACTGCTCGAACGCCTCGATCGTTACCAGGTGGACCGGAATCGAGTCGCCCGAAAACGCGTCCATCATGATGATGTCAAACTGCTGCGAGGCTTCGCGTTCGAGGCTCAGACGGGCGTCTCCCAACACCACTTCGGTTTTCGCCTTCGAGTCGGGGAGGAACGTGAACTGGGTGGTAGCGAGTTTGGGAACAATGGGGTTGATCTCATAAAAGCGGAACTCGTCGCCCGGCCGTCCGAACGCTGCCATCGTGCCCGCACCCAACCCCAAGACGGCCACCTTTCTCGGTACGCCGTCGACGCGGCGCTTCATGGCGCGGCCAATGCCGGAATTCGCACAGTAATACGTCAGAAGGTCGCGACGCCGTTCCGGATGGGTCCATTGTTCGCCGTGGTTGATGGAGCCGTGCAGCAGGGTCCTGTAGCCTTCCCACTGGCCCGGGTTGCTTTCCCGCACGCGCAGGCTGCCATAGAAATTCCGCTGCACAAGTTCGTAGTCCTTTACTGAATCGCGCATGGACCGCACCAGGAACACGGTCAGCCCGGAGACGCCAATCAACAGGCTGAGCGAACTGACCGAGGCGACCCGCTGCGGCCAGGTGAGGTCCGGTTCGTCGATCGCGATGAGCCAGGCGAGCACGCCGCAGAGCGCGATGCCCGCCGGCAATTCGAAATAGGAGATGAACAGATAGGGCGCGACGACGCCCACAAACAACCCACCGAGGGCACCGCCAATCGACAGCATCAGATAGAACGAGGTGAGGTGGGCAGGCGCAGGCTTGCGCGCGGCCAGTTCTCCGTGGCACACCATGCAGGCCACAAACAGCGCCACCGCGAAGATGGCGATGGTGCGCACGACGCCCAGTTCGTAGGATTCGGTCCATTGCAGGTAGGCCATCCCCGCCAGCGACGGCGCGAGCAACAGCAGAAATATGTTGGGCCGGTACCAGCCACGGGCGTCGAACGTGAGGATGAAGCTCAACAGGTAGATGGTCAGCGGGAGAATCCAGAGGAACGGAATGGACGCCACGTCCTGGGTCAAATGGTTGGTCACAGCCAGCATCAAAATGGAGGGGCACGCCGCCAGGGTCACCCATTGCAGTTTCGCCAGCCAGCCTGGCGCGGGCCCGCGATCCATCGTTGGAACCGACGCCGCCTCTTCTTCACCTCTTGCTGAGCGCCAAGCCACCGCTGCGCACAACACGGCGAACACGACAAATGCGCCCGACCAGATCCACGCCTGTTGCCGTGTTGGCAGATAGGGCTCCACCAGGGGCGGATAGCTTAACAGCGCCAGCATCGACCCCAGGTTGGAGAGTGCAAACAGGTGGTAAGGCGCCGCGCCGCGTTCCCGCCGCGCGTACCAGGCCTGCACCAGCGGACCCGTCGTCGAACACAGCAGATACGGCAGTCCTACCGTGGCCAGCAACAGCAAGAGAATCTGCACTGTCGGGTTCTCAGATCCCGCCGGCTTCCAAGCGGGGCTGGGTATGACGGGCAGCAGCAATACCGCCATGCCCAACAGGACCGTGTGGAGGATCGCCTGCGGCCGCGGGCGCAACCGGCTGATCGAAAAATGCGCGTAGAGGTAGCCCAGCAGCAACTCAAGCTGAAAGAACAGCATGCAGGTGGTCCACACCGACGCCGTGCCCCCGAACCATGCCAAAATAGTCTTGGCGATCAGCGGTTGGACCTGGAAGAGAAGGAATGCGCTCAAGAAGATTGTCAGGGCGTAGAGCGACATTCAGCTTAACGTAGCATACGGTCCTCAAATGAGGACCGCTGCAACTTTTGGCGAGCCGCTGCATCCTGAATAGCGGGACGGTTGCGCTAAACTGTACTTTTTGCGTAATATTAGGAATTGAGAGTCGGGAGGTAAACGCGGAATGGTTTCTTTGACCGGTAAGGCGATTGAAAAGGTGAGGGAAATCCTCGACATGCAGGATCCGAAGCCCGCCGGGCTGCGGATCTCGGTGGTGGGCGGAGGTTGCTCCGGCTTCAGCTATTCAATGGCATTCGAAAATCAGCCGAATATGTTGGACAAGACCTACAACTACGAGGGCCTGAAGGTTTTCGTGGATCAGGCAAGCCTGTTGTACTTGGACGGCGCCGAAGTGGATTTTGTGGAGACGCTGGAAGGCTCGGGCTTTAAGTTCAGCAATCCGAACGTGAAGTCCACCTGCGGTTGCGGCAGTTCGTTCAGCGCCTAGTCAAACGGCGAATTATTTTTAGTGACAAAAACGCCGGGGATTTTTGTGTCCCGGCGTTTACTTTTTCTCCACTGGGTCGAATGTCACCGTTGACGACGCTCCAAAGCGTTTGTATTCCGAATACTCGATCCGCATCCGCATAGTGATTGGTCCGGCGGAGAAGGGGAGGGTCTCTTCTGCTCCGGTCAGCACAGGAAACCAGTGGCCATCGATTCTTGTGCGCTCGGTGACAAAGTGCGGGAACAGGTTTTCTTCGTTTTTCCGCAGGATCTGAGGGACCGCAACGCCGTCGGTGCGAACTGTCGAAAAGTCGTTCTTATCGACCCACAACGTACCTTGAAAGAGTCGCATGCCCTGGTGAACCTGGCGCGGTTTCACCTCCAAGAGCCAGCAATCCACTCCCTTCACTACTTCTTCGCCCCGGAACTTGGATTCATACAGCCAGAGCAAGTCCTTGGTGAACAGGAAGGGCTGGACCTCGCGAACATCGCGGAAATCCTCTTCGGTCAGCCGAAGCCGCCCCAGGTTCATGAGTGGCTTGCCGACCATCCGTTCGCTGCGCTCCCCCGAGGGCGAGAAGATCACTTCGCGGACCTCGCGGTATTCTCCCCCTCTGGATCCTTTCCCCGGCATCTCCTGGATCAGCACGGTCTGGCGGTAGGTGTAGTTGCCCCGCGCCTCCATCGCCTGGCTTTCCCGCTCGGCGGCGCGACGCGCCAGGTTTGGCGGTTGGCCCAAAGCTGCCGATGCTAGGATGAGTGCGATGGTCCAGTTCCGCGGGGTGCTCATAGGCTTATGGCTGTTGGGCGCTGTTGCCGCTTATATCTTCGCGCAACAACAGCATGTCCCGCCCGGAGTGGCCGTGCCCGTCGCTCTTGCTTTCCTGCTGGAGTTGACCCTCTTCCTGGGGATGGGCAGGCTCAATCCGCCGAACCTTTGGGTCCTTATTGTCTCAGCTCTGGTTCCTTATCTCTTGTACGCAGTGCCGACGGCCACGTTCCAACCGGCCCACTTCCTGCGACTCACCGCTCTCGTCGCCACCGGCGCTTTCTGGTTACGCATCACCCGCAACCGGTATGGCGCGCAGTGGTTATTTCTCCTCTTTATCGGCGCAGTGGTGCTCGCCAAGCTCTTCAAGACCATTTATCCGCAGCCGTTTCCTGATCTTCGCGTCGACGCGTTGGGGCAGTTGATGTGGTTCCGCCTCGCCATCACCGCATGGTTGCTCGATGGGCCGCGCAGGCCCGCGGGCTTTGGTTTTCTTCCTTCTTACAAGGAGTGGAAGACCGGTCTTCTCGCTTTCGCCCTTTTTCTCCCTGTCGGCGTCCTGCTCGTCTGGACCACCCGTTTCGCTACTTTCCAACTCTCCCCTGGGTTCTGGTGGAAGGGGCCCGGCACGTTTCTGGGCATCTTCCTGGTGGTCGCGCTGTTTGAGGAATTCTTCTTTCGTGGTGTCGTCCTGGAAGCGCTGCGCAAACCCTGGGGCGATGCCGCGGCGCTGTTTGTCAGCAGCCTGCTGTTCGGGTTCGTCCACCTCTGGTTCCGCGATTTCCCGAATACGAGGTTCGCACTTCTGGCGGCGTCAGCGGGCCTCTTTTACGGCGGGGCGTACCTGGTTGCGGGGAGCATCCGCGCGGCGATGGTGGCCCATGCCTTGGTGGTGGCGCTGTGGCGAGTGGTGCTTGCTTGATACGCTCTAGGGAACAACAACATGGCAGATACAATCCGGAAGCTGACGATAGTCGGGTTCAAATCGATTCGGGAGTTGGTGGACTTCCCTCTTTCCAAACTGAATGTCCTGATTGGAGCCAACGGCGCGGGTAAGAGCAACTTTGTCAGCTTCTTCAAGCTGCTGCGGGAAATGATCGAGCAGCGCTTACAACTTGCGCTCGCCACTTCAGAAGGAGGAGCCGATGCTTGTCTCCACCTGGGTCCGAAAATCACCGGCGAGTTCCGCGCCGAAGTCCGGTTCGGCCCAAATGCCTACGCGTTTACGCTGGTTCCGACGCCCGACAATCGGCTTGTGTTTTCCGATGAGACTTCCACTTTCTATGGTCACTTTACGTTCCGGAATCCCTTAGGTTCAGGGCACGTGGAAGCCAAGTTAAAGGACTGGAAGGATGAGCCTGGGACCCGGGGTGCACAATACGGCGTTGAGCATTACGTCTTCGAGGCGATCTCAAACTGGGTTGTTTACCATTTTCATGACACGAGCCTATTAGCCTCCGTGCGGCGGACGCAGCCGATCAACGATAATACCGTCTTGCGGCAGAACGCCGAGAATCTGGCGGCCTTTCTGTACCGAATTCAACAGACTCACCCCAGGCACTACTCACAGGTCAGAGATGTTGTCCGGCTGGCCGCTCCCTTCTTCGACGACTTCCATCTACGTCCCTTGCCTGCGACTCCGGATCTGATTCAGTTGGAGTGGCGTCAGCGCGATTCCGATTATCTTTTTCGCGCCCATCAACTCTCTGACGGAACCCTTCGCTTCATCTGCATGGCTACCGCTCTACTTCAACCCAACCGGCCTGCCACGGTCTTGTTCGACGAGCCGGAACTGGGGCTCCATCCTTATGCCCTGACTCTACTGGGGAATCTTTTCAAGCAGGCTGTCAAGGGAGCGGGTCAGCTTATCATCTCAACACAGTCCGCCCCGCTGCTGAATGAGTTCGCCCCGGAGGATATTATCGTTGTGGAGCGGTCGAACGGTAGCTCGACGTTTCGACGATTGGAGTCGGCCCTTCTATCTGAATGGCTGGAGGATTACACCCTCGCCGAACTATGGCAGAAGAATGTGCTCGGTGGACGGCCGCACGAAGATCACCTGGCTAAGCAGCCATAGGACGGAGGCTGAAGCTGGTGACCCGTATCTATGTAATTGTGGAGGGTGCTACCGAAGAGTCGTTTGTGAAGGGCCCCTTGGCCGAAGCTTTGTGGCCACACAACGTCTCGTTAGTTCCTATCATCCTCGGTGTGCCCGGCCATCGAGGCGGCCGGACCAGCTATGCCCGAATGCAGAAGGACCTTCTCAAGCAACTGAAGCAAGACTCCAAGGCGTACTGCTCCACAATGATCGATTTCTATGGGCTCGGACCCGGCTTCCCGGGCGGTCCGCTGGATGGTCTCCCTCCAATCCGCCAAGTCGAAAAGATCGAGCAGGGGATCAAGGACGATATTTGCGATCTCATCCCGAAACATCGTCCGGACGAGCGTCTGATTCCCTATCTTTCGCTCCACGAATTCGAGAGCCTTTTGTTTAGCGATCCGGGAGGTTTCGCCAGGGCTTTGAATCAGCCTTCTCTTGCGCCTGGCTTGAGCGCAGTTCGAAGCGGGTTCAGTACTCCCGAGGACATTAACGATAGCCCGAACACGGCGCCTTCAAAACGCGTCGAGAGAATCTATCCCGCCTATCGAAAGGTGATCGAAGGCACGCTCGCTGCTCGTGCGGTGGGCATCGACGCTATGCGGCGGGAATGCCCGCACTTCCGGCGCTGGTTCGAACAGCTTGCAGCGCTGGGGCGCACCTAGCCAACAGCGGCGTACTCGCCCAGGGTGTAAGAATCACGGAACAAAAGGCGCGCCGGGCGAGTATAGATTCACATGGCGCATCAACAGGCTCTTCGGCTCTGGCCCGGCGTGGGGGCCGTAGCGCTGCAGTGGATCTTGTGGTTCATTCTGCCCATTTGGGCGCCGGAGACCACTATCGTTGGCGTCTTTGGCGGGCTCATCGGCGGCCTGGTGGTGCTGTTATGGTGGGCGTTCTTCAGCCGAGCGCCTTGGCCCGACCGCGTGGGCGCCGTTCTGTTGATGGTGGCCGGACTATTTGTTACTTCGCGCCTGCTCCATGTGTCGATTGCCACCGGGAGCATGGGGATGGTCTTCCCTATCTATGCGATCCCGGCCCTGAGCCTGGCTTTTGTCGCCTCGGTAGTGGCTAGCCGCGGCCTTGCGGCCGGACCACGACGCGCCTTGATGGCTGCGGTTATCCTCGTCGCGTGCGGGTTCTGGGTCCTGCTCAGAACAGACGGTATCACCGGCGACTTCCATTCGCAGTTCCATTGGCGCTGGACCAAGACGGCCGAGCAGCAACTGGTGGCAAAGACTGCCACCGTACCCGAAAAGACCACTGACAAGCCGGAGCCTCCGCTTGTGCGCGCGGAACCCGCCCCAGCGCCCGTGGCGCCGCCGACGGTGGAAATAAGACCCCAGTGGCCCGGCTTTCGCGGACCCGCGCGCGACAACACTATCCGCGGCGTACGGATTTCCGCGGACTGGACGGCATCGCCGCCCGAGAAACTATGGCGTCATCCAGTGGGTCCGGGATGGTCGTCCTTCGCGGTCCAGGGTGACCGCTTCTATACGCAGGAACAACGCGGCGACGACGAGATCGTTGCCTGTTACCGGGTGGGCAGCGGCGAACTTGTCTGGACGCATCGCGACGCAGCCCGTTTCTGGGAATCCAATGGCGGCGCGGGTCCGCGCGCCACGCCGACTCTGCACAATGGCCGCGTCTACACGTTTGGGGCGACCGGAATCCTGAACTCTCTCGACGCCCGTAACGGCAAAGTAGTGTGGTCGCGCAACGCCGCCGCCGACACCGAAAAGAAGGTTCCGAGCTGGGGTTTTGCGGGTTCGCCGCTGGTGGTTGGGGACGCTGTGATCGTCGCGGCCGCGGGAAGGCTGGCCGCTTACGACCTCGCCTTAGGCAAGGTGCGCTGGCTGGGTCCAGCCGGTGGCGCGGGTTACAGTTCGCCGCATCTGGCGACTATCGGCGGCCAAACACAGGTTCTGCTTGTGAACGGAGCAGGCATCGTTGCGGTCGCGCCGGCCGACGGCACGCTGCTTTGGAAGCATGAGTGGCCTGGCGACGGCATCATTCAGCCCGCTCTGATCGCCGATGGCGACGTTCTGATTGGATCCGGCTCCGGCCTCGGCGATGGCTCCAAGACCGGTACGTTGCGCTTCAAGGTTGCCCAGGGGCCCTCCGGTTGGACGGTAGAGGAGCGCTGGACCTCGATCGGGTTGAAGCCGTACTTCAGCGATTTCGTCGTTCACAACGGCCACGCCTATGGCTTCGACGGCAGTATCCTCGCCTGCATCGACCTACAGGACGGGAAACGCAAGTGGAAGGGCGGACGCTACGGCCACGGACAACTTGTGCTGTTACCTGACCAGGACTTACTGCTGGTGCTGTCGGAGGAGGGGGAACTGGCGCTGGTGAAAGCGACTCCCGACCAATTCACCGAACTGGCGCGATTGCCGGCCATCGAGGGCAAGACCTGGAACCACCCGGTACTGGCCGGCAACATATTGCTGGTGCGCAATAGTGAGGAAATGGCTGCCTTTCGCGTCTCGCTTGCCAGCCGCTAACGCCCCTGCTGGTTAGACTTCAGCTTCTGCGCTACCTCGATTACTTGCGCCACGGCACCGGCCAGTTCAACGCCCGTGGGCGTGAGCGCATACCACACCGTGGGGGGCGAGGTTGCCCGTGTCGAGCGCTCAACCGCTCCCGCCCGCTCGAGCTTGCGCAGCCGGCTGGTGAGCATCTTCGCTGAGATGCCCGGGATATCGTGGTGAAGCTCGGTAAAGCAACTCTCCCCTGCCCGCAGATACCAGAGCACGTGCGCCGTCCACGCCCCGGCGATCAGGCGCATGCAATCGCCGATAGCACAGCCGGCGGGAGGCTGCGGCAGCTTCCGTTTGCGTCTCTTGACCATAGCCGAGTTACCGAATGGTAACCCGATTTCGCGCGTCGCGCGAATCGAACGTCCCGCTCATCCATCTGGACCAGGTATGAAGACGCAAACAGTTCTCATTACCGGAGCATCGAGCGGAATCGGGCTCGGCTTGACCAAGGGTTTTCTCGATGCCGGTTACAACGTGGTTGCCAACTCGCGCCGCGTAACTTCGGCGGGCACACTCAGCCCGGCTCCCGATCTGCTTCTGATCGACGGCGATATCGCCGAGCCAGCCACCGCCAAAATGTTGATCGAACAGGCCGAGCGCCGGTTCGGGCGCCTTGACGTGCTGATCAACAACGCCGGTATCTTCGTGCCGAAACCGTTTGTCGAGTACACGCCGGAGGATTTTCACCGCGTACTGTCGACGAACGTGCATGGTTTTTTCCATGTCACGCAAGAAGCGATCCGGCATATGCAGAGGAACGGTGGCGGCCAGGTCCTGACCATTACGACGACACTTGCGCAGCAGCCTGTTGCGGGGGTCACCTCTGCGTTGACCAGTTTGACCAAGGGCGGCCTCAACGCGGTGACACGCGAACTGGCTATCGAGTATGCCGCCGAAGGTATTCGTGTGAACGCCATTGCACCCGGTATCGTCGATACTCCGATGCACAGACCGGAAAGTCACGAGACTCTCAAGAAACTCCATCCCATTCCACGGCTTGCCTCGGTGCAGGAAATTGTCGATGCCGCACTCTTTCTCGTGCGCGCCCCCTTCATCACCGGCGAAGTCCTCTATGTCGATGGCGGCGCTCATGCCGGAAAATGGTAATCCTATGGCATTCGAAATGATTGTAGGTCTCTGGGTTGCCGATCAGGAAAAGTATGCGCAGTATCGCGCGGAGATGACGCCGCTGCTCGAAGCCGCCGGAGGCCGCTTCCGGTACGACTTCGAAGTGGCCCGCACGCTCAAGTGCGACGAGGGCCACGATGTCAACCGGGTCTTCATGATCCAGTTTCCCGACCAGGCGGCGAAAGATGCCTTCTTCGCCGATCCGCGGTATGTGGAGATTCGCGGACGCTTGTTTACCGCTGCCGTCGAGCGGACCATCCGGATCGCGCAGTACACAACCTGAGCGGCTTGCTCAGCAGTACAGCTTCAGCGCAGCGCGAAGACACGGCGGAAGCCGCCGCGAGAGCGGCAAGCAGGGTCAGACGTGGGGGCATGATAGACTCCTTAGGCATTGCCGCACACGTGTGATCAGCGGAAATCGACACTGCTTTTGAAATCCCTTGCAAGCCGTGAAAGCGATTGGCCGGAATCGGGCCAATCGTGCCCCACCGTGGGAAGGAAAGGAGCTGGAGGCGCAAATCACCGTGCCCGGTGAGCCGCAACACACCATGAGTCAGCCACTGGAACTAGGGATCGTTGGTATCGGCCGAATGGGCTGGGTTCACGCCAGGCATCTGCTGGAGTTGGAGCGGCACGACGGCGTCTGCCGCCTCTGCGCGATTGTCGATCCGGATGAGGCTCGCCTGAAAGCTTTCGCCCGTGAACTCGATTTCAACGGGCCGCTGTTTCTTTCACTCGACCGCTATCTGGACGCGGACCTCTGCCACGCCACCATGGTTGTGTCGCCCACCGAACACCACCAATCCCATGCCATGACGCTGGTGCGCGCCGGGCACCGGGTGTTGATGGAGAAGCCGCTCACGGGCACTCTAACCGGCGACCTGGCATGCTGCGCCGAACTCGACCGCGACTATCCCGACGCGCTCATGCTCGCATTCCAGCGCCGCTTCGACGCCGCTCTTTGTTATGGCAAGCACCTGGTACAACAAGGGCTGATCGGGCGGCTGTTCAAGATCTACTCCGCGCTCGAAGATTCCGGGCCTCCGCCGGACGGCTATCAAAGCGATGGCATCCTGCCCGACATGTCGATCCACAACGTCGACGAGACACTCTGGATGGCCGGCAGCATGCCTGACCACGCATTGGCGATCGGTTCTGTCCTTCACAACAAACATATCGCTACCTGCAAAGAGGACTTCGACGACGCCATGCTCTACATGTGGTTTGGCGAAGAATTGCTGGGCCAGGTGCAGGTATCGCGCAATCATGTCTCGGGCTATCGCGTCGAGTCAGTTCTCTATGGCGATCGGGGCCAGATCCAGATTGGTCGTTTCGCTCAGCGGCCGCACGAGATTGTGGTGGAGGTCTTTGGACGCCGGGGTGAAGCCGAGCCGCTCGCCCGCAAAGTGTTTCCCGGTGGCCAGGGTGGTGCGAGCGCGCCGGAGTTTGTCGAACGTTTTGGGCCTGCCTACAAAGCCGAAGCGGCCGCCTTTGTCGAATGCTGCCGGAACGGTTCTCCGTTCCCCACGTCGCACTTGGACGGCCTTCGCGCGCAGCAGGTGATTGCTGCCGGCATGCGCGCCGCCAAGACGCGCGACGATGGGGCCGCGGTCGGTAGCTGACCACGCTCCGAGCGCTCCGGGACTGAGGAAGACCGGGTCGCTATCATGGTATGCGCCGATGACGGATAAGATCGTCGTTCTCTCTACCTGCGAAACCCCCGAAGATGCCCGCCGCATCGCCCGCCACCTCGTCGAGCAGCGCCTGGCCGCCTGCGTTAATGTCATTCCCCAGGCCACCAGTATTTACCGCTGGAAAGGCGAGATCCAGGAGGCCCCGGAACTGCTTCTCATCATTAAGTCGAGCCGGCCTCTGCTCGCCGCACTTCAGCGCGAGCTTGCCCGCGTCCATCCCTACGAAATCCCCGAAATCATCTCGCTCCCCATCATCGACGGCAGCCACCAATATCTCGCCTGGCTCGATTCAGAGTTGCGGCTTCCCCCCGGCGCATGATGTGATAGCACGAGCCCATGGCCATTAAACACGCTCAACCATCCCCCGCCGAAACCCAAATTCCCACCCGCGCCCGGTACTGGGTGATCGTGTTTGCCATTACGCTCGCGATCCTCGCTTATATCGACCGCGTGGCCATCTCGATGGCCGCCCCGGAGATGATGCGGGACCTCGGCTTCGACAAGGTTCAGATGGGTTGGGTCTTTTCCGCCTTTGCCATTGCCTACGCTCTGTTTGAAATCCCCGGCGGATGGCTGGGCGATAAGATGGGACCGCGCAAAGTCCTCATGCGGATCGTCCTCTGGTGGAGCGCCTTTACCGCCCTCACCGGAGTCGTTCGCAGCTACTCGGCCCTGCTCGTTGTCCGCTTCCTATTCGGCGCCGGCGAAGCGGGCTGCTTTCCAAACCTCACCAAGTCCTTCACCACCTGGCTCCCCGCCGACGAGCGCGTGCGCGCTCAGGGCTTCATGTGGACCTTCGCCCGCCTCGGCGGCGCATTCACTCCACCACTGGTGGCGTGGGTGTTCCTCTTTACGGACTGGCGCACCGCCTTCGTGATCTTCGGCGCGCTCGGTGTTCTCTGGGCCGTGCCCTTCTACGTCTGGTTCCGCGATAATCCCCGCGATCACAAGAGCGTCAATGCCGCCGAACTCGCCCTCCTCAAAGATGCAGAACACATGGCCTCCGGCCACGGCAATGTGCCCTGGCGCAGACTCCTCACCTCACGCACCGTCTGGTTGCTCTGGGTGCAGTACTTTTGCCTTTCCTTTCCCTGGTATTTTTTCATCACCTGGCTGCCCACCTATTTGCAGGAAGGCCGCCATCTAGACCGCGCCACCGCGTCCAAATACGCCATCCTGCCCTTGTTCTTCGGCGGGTTGGGCTCCTTCGTCTGCGGCCTCATTTCCGGCCCCCTCGCCCGGGCGATCGGTTCTGTTTCTCTCGCCCGCAAACTCCTCGCCACAGCCGGCTTCCTCGGCGCGGCCCTGCTGCTGGTGGTTTGCATCAATACCGCCGACCCACTCTATGCCATGGTGGCCATGGGCTTCGCCAGCTTCTTCAACGACCTCGTGATGCCCGGCGCCTGGGGGGCCTGCATGGATGTCGGCGGCCGTTACGCCGGCACCCTTTCCGGCTCAATGAACATGATGGGCAACATGGCCGGCTTTGTCGCCCCCAGCCTCGGCGGCTACATCCTCCGCGAAACCGGGAACGACTGGAATGTCTTCCTCTACGTCATGGCCGGAGTCTACCTCGTCGGCACGCTCAGCTGGCCACTGATCGACCCCGTCACCCCTATCGATCAGGACGAGTAAGCCGCGGCGGACCACGGCCCCAGGCGCACATTTTCTCCGCCTGCGTTCGCCGCTTCTCCCACGCTCCACAGCAACCGCCGTCCGTCCGCCTGCACGATTCTTTCCTCATCGCTCAGGTTCGCCGCCAGCGTCGCGCCCGGCCTTTCGATGATCAGGCACCCGTCTTTCGCCTTCGCCCGCACTTCGCCCGCCTCGGGCCGGCGCAAGGTCCTCCGCAGCCGCAGTAACTCCCGGTAACTCGCCAGTACCTCGGCGTGACCCAGCTGCTCCACCTTCCCCCAATCCAGCTTGCACCGGTCGAACGTCTCCTTATCCTGCGGATCCGGAAACGGCCGCCTCCCATAGAACGGCGCGAACTCCCTCCGCCGCCCCTGGCGGACCGCCTCAATCAGCCACCCGTCCGAGTGGCTGATGAAGTACAGAAACGGATTCGTCTCCCCATACTCCTGCCCCATGAACAGCAACGGAAGCCAGGGCGAGAAGCACAATACCGCCGCGGCCACTTGCTGTTGCTGCACCGTCAGCAGCGCCCCCTGCCGGTCACCCAGAAACGCATTGGCCACCTGGTCGTGGTTTTGAACAAACGCCACAAGCTGCTCCGGCCGCCACGGATCGTCCCCGGCCTCCCAAAGGACGAACCCTTCGCCGGCCGCCTGCGCCACCTGCTCCTCTTTCCCATACCGCCGCAGGTAACCTCGCCGGTTCCCCGTCATCAGCGGAACAATCGCGTGATGAAACTCATCGTGCCAGACCGAATCGATCCCGTGCGCACGCACATCCCCGCTTTCGCTTTCGGCAATCAGATACACCTGCCGCCCCGTTTGCGCCCCAAACGCCGCCACCTCCCGCGCCATATCCGCCAGAATGTGATCCGCGCTGTCATCGAAAATCCCATGCACGGCGTCCAACCGCAGCGCATCCACGTGAAACTCGCGCATCCAGTAAATCGCGTTATCGAGGAAGAACCGCCGCACCTCCTCCCGCGAATAGTCAATCGCGTTCCCCCAAGGCGTCTTGTGCCGGCCCGTGAAATACCCCGCGAACTCCCCTAGATAGTTCCCTTCCGGACCCAAGTGGTTGTACACCACGTCCAGCACTACCGCCAGCCCGCGTTCATGACACGCGTTCACCAGCGTTCGCAAACCCTCCGGCCCCCCATAGCTCGACTGCGGCGCGTACAACGCCACGCCATCGTAGCCCCAGTTCCGCCCGCCTGGAAACTCGGCCACCGGCATCAACTCCACCGCCGTCACCCCCAGCGTCACCAGGTGATCCAGTCGCTCCACCGCGGCCTCAAACGTTCCACGCTCTGTGAACGTTCCCGTGTGGAGTTCGTAGAAGACATAGTCTTTCAGTTCCAGTCCGCGCCAGTCCTGATCGGTCCAGCCAAAGCCCGACCTGTCGCATAGCCTCGATGCCCCATGTACCCCGTATGGCTGCCACCGGCTGGCGGGGTCCGGCCGTGCATCCCCGCTATCCAGCACGAACTGATAGTCCTGCCCCGAGCGCGCTTCCGGCGCGTGCACCCGGAACTCGCCCTGCGCATTCCGCTCCATCGCCATCTCGCGCCCGTCCAGCCGCAATCGCAGCGCCTTCTGCCGCTCCGCCCAGACACAGAATTCAAACCCGCCGCCCGTTACCGGACGCGCCCCATATCGCGTCATCCACACGCCTCCAACAACGCCGCTGGAGCCGCCAAAAACAACTCCCTTAACCGCAGCCGTTTGTCCACTGGGAATTCCTGCCCCGTGTACATATCCCGAAACACCTTCCCGCGGAGTCGATTCGGCAATGTCAGTTCCGTTTCCCCCCAGCCGCCCAATCGGCCCAGCGTCAACAGAAACCGGCCCACCACGGCCAACACTGCCCGTCCACGATATTCCCTCGCAAACGCCACGACGTGACGCCTCCGCGCCCCCGTCGCCCGCAGAGGTCTGTAGCTGCCCTCCACAAAAAGGTCCTGCTCGCGCTGCCGCAGTCTCAGTCCGCGCGACGTCATCCACAATTTGACGCGCCCGTCCTGCCACCGCTCCATCGCTTTCCGTAATACCGCACCTTCCTCTGAATCCAAATCATCCAACAACCGCCGCCGCGCCTCATAATCCACCGGGCGGCGGTTGTCCGGGTCCACCAGGCTGAACTCCCACAGCTCACTTCCCTGGTAGAAATCCGGCACCCCCGGCGAGGCGATCTTCAGCGTCAACTGCGAAAGCGCGTTCAACATCCCCGCCTCGGCCACCGGTGCGTGGAACTCACCGAGATCGCGGATAAATTCTTCCGAATCCAAAATCGACACCAGAAACCGCTGCGTCGCCTCTTCATACGCGTTATTCGGCCTGACCCAGCTCGAATGGAGCTTCGCCTCCCGCATTGCCTTTATCAGGTACCCGCACAGCCGCTCCCGGTAGGCATCGTCCACTCCCGCCAGCGGCCACGTCCCCACCAGTGTCTGATAGATCAGGTACTCGTCGTTACGCGACGGCGGCCCAAACCGTCGATTCATTCCGTGCCAACGCTGCACCGCCGTACTCCATTCCCGCGGGATCTCCGACAACACATTGATCCGCGCCCGCACATCCTCGCCCCGCTTGGTATCGTGCGTCGATGTCGCCAGCATCGCATGCGGCCAGTCCTTCCGGCGCACCGCGCTCTTCTCATGAAACACCGCTACGGGCGTTCCAAACTGCGCCGGCTCTCCGCCCACGTCGTTCAGCGACGCCAACGGAAAATACCGGTAGTAGAGCGTATCTTCCAGCCCGCGCGCCATCACCGGGCCAGTGAACTGCTGCAACCGCATCACGAACATGCGCCGTTCCGCACGCTGTTCCGCGCTCAATCCTACCGGGTCACGCAGCAGCAACACATCTTCGATGAACGCGAACACATCCTCGCTCAGCGCCGGATTCCGTTGCCGCGCCATCTCCACCGCCGCCAAAATATGGCGCGCATCCTCCGCGTCCGGCATCTCCGTGTCCTGCCGCACGTAGGTCCGGTAAATCGGAAAACACGTCACCACCTCGCGCAGCGCATCCCGCAGGTTCTCCAGCGTGAAGTCCCGCGACGCCCGCAGCGAGTTCGCAATCCGGTCCAGCCGCCGCGCCAACACGTTCAACTCGCTCGACATCGATACCTGCAACACCAGTTTCTTCGACGCGTAGTAGAGTTCCTCGTAAGGCTTGTCCAGTGACGTGAAGTTGCGGTACAGCCGCTCAAACGCCGCCCGGTGCGCCCCGTCTACGAAGATCCCGTTCAGGAAATTCAGGAACCCGTACCCTGTCGTCCCCTGAATGTCCCATCGCCGCAGGTCCTCATCGCCCACCACGATCTTTTCCGCTACGACGTAGAAGGGGCGCAGTTCCGGCGGAACGGCCGCCTGCAATTGCGCGAAGAACCCCGCCGGGTCGAACAGCCCGTCCGGATGGTCCACCCGCAATCCCGTCACCAGCCCTTCGCGGATAAATCCCAACACCACTTTATGCACCGCCGCGAACACCACCGGGTCTTCCACCCGGATCGCCGCCAGATCGTTAATATCGAAGAATCGCCGGTAATTGATCTCATCGGCAGCCACTCGCCAGAACGCCAGGCGGTACGCCTGCTCGTCCAGAATCCGCTCCAGTTCGTCGAAGCTCGCCGGATCTCCAGCCATGCCGTTCACGCGCCGCAGCGCTTCGCCCACCGCCGCGCGCGCAGCCTCGCTAGAGTCCGTCCAAACATCCAAACGCCGCTTAATTACCTCTTTCTCCCGGTATCGCTCGCGCACGCGCTCCGGCGCCGTTTCCGCCTGCGACGGCAGGTACGTCAGCGCCGTCAGGATGCTGCGCCCCTCAATCGCCAGTTCGCTGTCCTGCGCCTCCAGAGCCTCCACCGCCGGCCCCAGCACCGTCCGCCACGAACGCGGAGCCAGCGGAAGCCGCCGTCCGTACAACGTCAAATGGAAGGCCCCGCCCTCATACCCTAACTGGATCTCGCCGGCCTCCAGCACTCGCCCAAATTGGTCGCCCAACACCGGCAACAGCACCTTGTTCGCCAGTCCCTCGGTTGGCGGGCTCCAGTCGATATCGAAGTATGCCGCGTGGGCCGAGCCCGGACCGTTCTCCATCACGTCCAGCCACGCCGGATTGTCCCACCCCGACACGCACATGTGATTGGGCACGATGTCCACCATCACGCCCATCCCGCCGGCACGCGCCGCTCCGGCCAACGCCCGCAACCCCTCCTCACCCCCAAGGTCCGGGTTCACGCGCCCATGGTCAATCACGTCGTAACCATGCACGCTCCCCGGTCGCGCAGCCAGTATCGGCGACAGATACACATCGCTGACCCCCAGCCGCCGCACGTACTCCAACTGTTCCAGCGCCGCCCCGAACGGAAACTGCTCGTTTAACTGAAACCGGTAAGTACTCGCCGGCAGCCGGCTTGGCCGTTCACTCACTGCAACGCCACCACGTCCTCATCCGGATGGTCTAGCGCCAGCATCACCAGCAGATAGTCCTTAATATGCCTGGTGATCAGGAAGTTCTGCTTCACGTGCTGCCGGCCCGCTTCGCCCATCTTTCGCCGCGCTTCCGGATCGCCCAGCATCCGCACCGCCGCCCGCGCCGCGCCCTCCGGCGAATGCACCAGGTACCCAGTCACACCGTTGATCACTTGCAGCCTGATGCCGCCCACGGCTCCGCCAATCACCGGAACGCCCTTCCAAAGCGCTTCGCTCACCGTCAGCCCAAAGCCCTCTTTGATCGACTTCTGGAACACGATGGCCGACCCGCGCACCAGCGCGTTGATGTCGTAGTCGCTGAACGGCGGCAACTCAAGCACGTGAATGTCTTTGTCGTCGCCCGCCGCCTCGCGCACCTCCGCCAGCACCTCCGCCCCTTCCGGATCGTCCGTTGCCCCGCCGCCCGCCAGCACCAACTGGCAATCCTGCCGCTGCTTCACCATCCGGTAAGCTTGCACCACGCCCACTGGATCCTTTAGCCGGTCAAACCGCGAAATCTGCGTCAGCACCGGCCGCTCCGGATCGATCCCGAACTTCTCTAGCACCGCCGTCACCTCACTCACGCCCAGATCCCGGTTCTTCTCCGCCAGTGGATCGATCGACGGCGCGATCATGTCTTGCGGAATCGGCAGCTTCTGTGCGAACTCCGGCATCGAGAAGATCGACGCATCGTACTGCTCTACCCACGGTCGCAGAAATTCCCACACCCGTTCATCCGGCGACGACACGTCGATATGGCAGCGCCACACCCAGCGTCGCCCCGCCTGTCCCTTCTTCTCAATCAGCCCCGCCGGTTGCGGATCGTGCACCCAGATCACGTCATCGCCCAGATCCATCTGCCGCAGGTTCATCTCCGTGGTCGCCCGAAAACAGTCGAGCATCTGTTCGGTGATGTTCTCTTTCTTTCCATGCAGCGCGTTATGAAACGCCTTGGTCACCGCGAAAAACGGATTGTCTCCGTGAATCACGTCCCAGCGCGTCTGGATCCCCAAATCGTTCAGCAGCGGCACCATGCGCGTCAGAATCTCCGCCACGCCGCCGCCTACCGCTGTCGAGTTGATGTTCTGCAGCCGCCGTCCTTCCAGGTGCCGCGCCAGAATCCGCAACTCGTCGATCACTTCTTCGCCCACAACCTCCTTGTAGTTTTCCAGCGACACGATCGGCTTAACTGATTCCATAGCGGTAGCCCACCTCCACAATCTGGTCTCTCACCTCTTCGAGCGTTGACAAATAGGGATCCAGGCGGTCAATCGCCGCCGCCAGGTCGCTCCGCCCGCACGCCTCCATCCACAGGGAGAAATCGTTCGTTGGCCGGCCCAGCCGCAGCCGCGCCTCCAGAAAATGGAAGTACATCGACACGTTGCTGATGTGCGCTACTTTCTCGAAAAACTCCGGCAGGCTATGCGCCTCCATCCCCAGCGGCATCACGAAACTCTTCGACTTCGCGAAGTAGAATTCGTCGCCCTTCGGGCAGTCTCTTCCCTTCCAGCCCGGCAACTCCATATGCCGGTCGATCACCTGGAGAATCGCTTTCCGCAACTCGCGCAGTGTCGTGAATTTCAGTAAGTCCACCGCCGCCAAACGCTCGGCCAGCGCGTCTTCCTGCAAAGCTTCTCCGGCCCAACTGGCGAAGTCGTTGTACACCACCGGCGTCTCGAAATGGTGCGAAAGAAACAAGTGATGCGTGTGATAGAAAATGCACGCGCCCGGCACCTGCTCCAACAGTTCCCGCAATTCAACCAGCGTCGATGCGCGCAGCCCCAGTAACTGCACCAGACGCCGTTCCGTATAGAAACGAAAGGGGTCGCAATGACTCACAAGCATCCTCCTGTCCCTAGTCTAGGAAGGAGGTTGTGCCGCCCGGAACCCCGGAGATTTTCTATTTTGCCTGGAAAACCAGGTGAGTGCGCCTAAAACGACCGGACCGCGGCCACAGACATCGGATCATCCACCGCCATCGTCTCTTTCACCAC
>JAEUQD010000068.1 GCA_016789925.1 Bryobacterales bacterium
CAGCACCGCTCCCAGCACGTGCCGCGGCGGCAGCGGCCAGTCGGGCGGCTCGCTATAGAGCAGGTTGTCTTCAATCTCCACCGCGCGCCGCAGAGCCTTCACGGCCCGCGTGGCATCCTTTCGCGCCGCCGCGATTTCCCCTTCCAGCAGCGCCTCGCCGATCGCCGCCAGCCGCTCCAGTGAATTGAGTTCGAAAATCTTCAACTGCGCCAGTTCCGGAAGCCTGGCCAACCGCGCCAACTCCCGCAACTCGCCCTGCGCCTCGTCCGGTTTTCCCTTCGCCACCAACGCCGACCCGCGCGCGTAATGCCACACCGCCCGGACGAAGTTCGACCCCGCACCCGGATCAGGTTCCGCCAGCGCCTCATCCCAACGCCCAAACCGCAGCAGCGCGAAATACGGCATCGTCCGCAACAGGTGCGCAAACCCAAAGCCCGGCTCCGCCAGGGCCGCGTGATCGTGCTTCGACGCCACCTTCCGCGCCGCCTCCATTGCTTCCCGGCTGCGCCCCTCCATCGACAGCGCGGCAAACAGGAAGTGGATATTGTGCGGATAATACGCGGCCGGGTAGATCCCCTGCGCGCGGCACTGCGTGATGTAGTCTTCATCCGCCGCGATTGCCTTGTGATTCGCCTCCGTCGCGTCCCCATACCGGCCCACCCGCATGAAGATATGCGACGGCATGTGGACCAGGTGGCCCGCCGCGGGAACCAGTCCGCCCAATTTCTCCGCGCTCGGAACTGCTCTATCCGGGTCCGGCGACGCCTCCACCGCGTGAACATACAGGTGGTGCGCGCCGGGATGCTCCGGACTCACCTTGATCGCCTTCTCGATCGCCGCCAAAGCCTCCAGCGTGCCGGCGCGCGGCTTCCCATCCTTCGCCCAGTAGTCCCAGGGCATCGTGTTCATCACGCCATCCGCGAACAACGCCCCCACGTCCGGATCGTCCGGAAACCGTGCGTACAGCGTACCCATCGCTTCCGCGTACGCCTTGTTCAACTGCGCCCGGTCCGGATTGGCCGCGCCGCTGAAGCGCACGCTCAGCGCCTCGATCAGACCCGCCTCGACCGGACTGAGGCCCCCGCGCCGCTCCAGCGCCTTGCCGATCGCCTCCTGACCCTGTTTCTCACGGTCCGCCCCGATTGCCGGATCGTTGATATTCGGAGCCAGCGCCAGCGCCTGCCCCCAGAACATCATTCCGCAGCCCGGGTCCAGCCGCGCCCCTTCCTGGAACGACCGCAGTGCCTCCGCGTGGTTAAACCCATACACCAGCACCAACCCCTGGTTAAAGAATCGCTTGGCATCCTCAGAGCCCGTTGTGACGGCGCGCTGGTAGGTCCCCAAGTTCTTCAGTTCGGGAGCCAACCGCCCCGTTCGCGTCTTGTCTCCCAGTTCGGCATGCCCAGTGTGCCGCTGGCAGCCCGCAATTCCCAGTGCAGCCAGCAGTAAGAGAACAACGTTCCTGCTTTTGCCTCTCATGACGAAGAAGCTTATCCGAAAATTAGCGCCGCTGTCAGCCAATCCTGCCAACGCTGCTCCTACTTCCGCATGACCCCACCTGTCAAAAGCCTTGTGAACGGCTTCTAGGGGTAGAGGAATCCCGACGTCCGAGGAAGCTGCAAACTCCAGCACCGCCTGCACCCGTTCGCGCGTCACGCGGTAGTTCAGGGAGCATGTTTTAATTGAAGTTAAGCAGGTGATAATATCTGTCTTCGAGAAACTCTGAAAGGAAAGTTGCCATGCGGTGTCACACCAGACGTGATTTCTTGTTCCGTGGCGCGCTGGGCGCGGCGGCCTTGGCCGGAAGCCCGCCCGCCTCTTTCGGAGCCGTCAAAGAGTACCGGCGCGGCGGCATGGTGTACCGGAAACTCGGCCAGACGGATCTCTACGTCTCGCTGCTGTCCTTCGGATCGCACACCGATCCCGCCTACAAGATTCATGGCAAGGGCCGCAATACCCTCAATGCGGAGGGGCAGGCCCGCCGGGACCGCTTGCTGGCCCGCGCCTTCGACCTTGGGGTGAACGTGGTCGACACTTACGAGAACGAAGGACAGGCCGAGCCCATGGCGCGCCTGGTGAAGTCCCGCCGCGACAAGGTGCTCATCTCGTTCTGCCGCAACCTCCCCATGTTCGTGGGCGAAAACATCGACAACGCCGCACGGCTCTACGGGCATGTCGATCTCTACCGGATTTACGTGGGCGATGGAGCCGCGGTGGACAGCAAGGTCCTCGAAGACTGGGACATCGTGCGCAAAGCCAAGGAGGCCGGCAAGCTGCGCGCCATCGGCATCGCGACCCACAGCGAACGCATGATGCTCAGCGCCCTCGACCAGTTGGAGGGGATGGACTACCTCTTCCTCCCGTACAACTTCATTCATGCGCGGGCCGACTACAGCGAATTCCTTCCGAAAGCGATCCGGAAGGGGATCGGGCTGATTGCCATGAAGCCGCTGGCCGCCGGCTCGATTCTGCGCCTCGACCCGCGCGCCAACCAGACGGCGAAGCCGGAGAACGAACGCATTCAGTTGTATCAATCCAGGAACCGGAGCATCCTTCCTGCCGTCGTCACGGAACTCACCAAGAGCCTGAACCGGCTGCCCGACGAAACTCTCTGCCAGGCGGCCTTGCGCTATGTCTACTCGCGGCCCTTCCTGAGCTGTACCCTCCCCGGAATGTTTGAAGACTACTTCCTCGACGAGAATCACGCCGCCTTGCAGCGGAGCCTTACGCTCAGTCAGGAAGAGAAGGTGGCGCTCCACAACGCCCGCCGCCTGGCCGCGCTATCCGGCGACCGGTGGCTACCCCGGCACTATCGTTGGTTGGATTCCCGATGGCACGCATAACGATACTTCTTTTCTCCCTCGCCCTGATCGCCTCCGCGCAACAGACCGGCAGTCGCCAGGCCTTCGAACTGTCGGGGGTCTGCGCCCGCTGCCATGTGGTTTCCGTCATCGAATGGGAACTCTCCAAGCACTTCGCGGCCGGAACCGGCTGCGTCAGTTGCCATGGCGAGAGCAAAGGACACGTCGTCGACGAGCGCAACAACATCAAGCCCGACAAGATGCCGCACGGCGAGGCCGTCACGGGACTCTGCGCAACCTGTCACGATGCCGGATGCCCGAAGACCAGACAGAAGCAAGGCTGTCACCAGTGCCACCATTACCACGCCCTGCTCGATCCCTCCCGCGGCGTCCAAGGCAAGGACGACCGCCTCGATCAGTTGGTCGCCCGCTGGGAGAAAGCCTCCACGCTCATCCGCCAGGGTGACGCTCAAGTTGCCCAGCGGAATTGGGCGGCTGCCCGCGACTCCTACCGCGCGGCGCTGGAACTGATTCCCGGCAACCCCGCGGCAAAGGAGAAGTTCGACCTCTGCGAGCGGCGCTTGCATCCCAACCTCCCCGGTTTCGAGATCGTCGGCAACGAGGTCGACGCCAAAACCGGCCTGCCCAAACTCGTCCGCGTCGCCGACCTGAACCTCGAAATGGTGCTCATGACCGGCGGCGATCTTGACCTCGGCTCCGATTCCCTCGCCAGCGCGAAACCCGTGCACACCGTGCACGTCGCCCCGTTCTATCTGGCAAGGCACGAGTTGACGCAGGCGCAGTGGACGGCTCTGATGGGGTCCAACCCCAGTGTCCATCAGGGCCCCGCCTTCCCCGACGCCCAGAGGATGCCCGTCGAAGGAGTCTCCTGGAACGATTGCCAGGAAATGCTGGCCAGGCTCAATGCGAAAACGGCGGGAGGCGGTTTCCGGCTGCCGGCCGAAGCCGAATGGGAGTGGGCGGCCCGCGCGGGCTTCAATGCGTCCCGCCAGCCGCAGGATCTTGCCTGGATCCGTGAGAACAGCGCGAAGCAGCCGCCGCCCGCCGGCGGCTTCCTCCAGTTGGAAGCCTATGCGCCGCGCCCGGGTGGAACCAAGCACCCCGACGAGCAAGGCCTCTACGACATGCACGGAAACGTCTGGGAGTGGTGTTCCAGCCAAAGCCGGCCCTATCCCTACGACGCGGCGGACGGCCGTGAAAATCTCACCGGCGGCCACCTGCGCATCCTGCGCGGCGGCAGTTTCGCCGACTCCCTACAGATGCTGGACCCCGCTCTACGCCACGCCGAGCGTCCCGACCGCCGGTACCGGTGGAATGGCGTGAGAGTCACGCGCACCATTCCCTCAATAGGCCGTTAACCTCGCTAGCGGCGTATGGCGGCATTCAACCGTCAGCTTCGCCGCCGCCACCAGCCAATCCCAGCCAGCCCCGCCGCCACTACCGCCAGCGTCGAGGGCTCGGGTACCGGCGACGCCTCGGGATACCCCGTGATTTCCCAGTGCTCGCTCGTCACGTAGGTGTTGGTGGTCGTCAAGGTGCGCGTCACCTGGAGAACCGTGTGCGTGTTCGTAGTGAAGTTCTGCTGACCTGCGAGCACTTGGAATAAGGTGCCATCCGTGGGATCGCAGCCGAAGGGGACGCCCGTCGTCGGGCCGAGGATCTGAACCCCCTCGCATGGCTTCTGAAAATCGCCGATGCGCACCGAGCCGGGACCAATGAGGGGGCTGCCGTTGATATAGGTCCCGATGGCGACGGGCGCCGAGTCGCTCGACGTGACGTCTGTCCCCTGCAGCGACGTGAGGCTGCTCACCAGCGACGGCCCCGTCACCAGTGCCGGTGAACCGAGCGCCAGCAACGCGTCCACCACGCCTATCTGCACTCCCGGGTCACCGTAAGGCACCGCAAAGATTTGGTCGAACAGGTACGGACCGCCCGCCATGCGCGCCGTCAGCCGCGTCTCATACAGGTCGATGCGTGCCGCCGCCTCCACCACATTCGGCGCGTTATAACTGAACGAACTCGAAAAGGTGAAGGTTGTCGTGCTCGGTTGGAGGCCGGTGATGTCCGCCGCCGCCAGTCCGGCGAAGCTCAGAACGAGTAGCGTAAGTCGAGGTGCCATCGCTACTGATTGGCGACATTCTCGAAAAAACCGCCTCAGCAGCCCTACTTCACCACGATCTTCACCGCGTTGGACGGGATCTCCGCCGCCGTAAGCGTCACGTCCAGTTCGCCGCGCCCGGCCAGCGAGCGGGGCAAGTTCACCGTCACCATGTCCACGCCGGCCTCCGATTCGTCGGGCTGAACGGCGGCCACCTCAACCAACTCCTCGCCGATGCGGACCGCCAGCGCCGCCGGATCCCCAAACGCGCGAATGCCGGTGGCGGCCAGCCGTAGCTGGACTTTGTCGGTCTCCGCGCCCAAATCGATTTCGGCCGGCACGCAACTGCCGCCGCCGTCGCCGCAAACGAACGCAGGCTGCGACGCGGTCGAGCCGTCTTCAACGGTACGCAGCACCATGGCCAGCGCCGCCCCCTTGCCGTCGCGATTGGCGGAAAACAGGCCGGGCGACGCCGCTGCAATCTCCACCTCGCCTTCCACCAGGCGCCCCCGATGCGTCAGCACTCTCACCAGGGCTTTGCCCGCCGGCGCATCGGCCGGAATCACCACGTCCACCCGCGTAGGCGTGACCGCCGCGATAGCCAGCGGCGCTTCCTTGCTCGCGCTGTCGGCGAGTTGAACGGACACGCCGCCCAGCGGGCCCGGTTCGGGAACGCCCGCGCCTAGCGCCGGCTCGACGGCGATGTCATCCCCCTCGATGGTCAGCCGCGAACCCGCGGCCGCCGCCGTCACCACTAACTGGCTGGCCGTGTTCCGCAGTGCCGTCGGCGCGGGTGCCGGACTCACTGTCAACACCACCCTCACCAACCGCGGACCGTTCGAGGCGTTGGGCGAAGCCACCCGCAGCGACGACGAATAAGTGCCGGGCGCAAGCCCCACCGGATCCACCGACACCGCGATACCCAATGGCGTGACGCCACTCAGCCGGTCCGCCTTCAACCAGGCCTCGCCGGGCGGGTCCAGGGTGACGTTTGCCACTCCCCCACGCGCGGTCACCTGAAGCCGTTGCGCCTCCGGCGCCGCGCTGCCAAACGAGTGCTGGAAGCTGAGTGTCTCCGCACTGGTGGCGAGCGGGAACCCGGCGAAGTCGGCAAACAGGTCGTGCGTCGGCCACTCGCGCACCTGCTGTTGCGCCGCCAGCATCGCGTCGAACAGGTCGGTGATGATGGCGTCTTCGTCCCGCGGCCGCGTGTTGGTGAGAATCACCCAGCTCTTGCCGTCCTGCCGCCGCAGCATCAGGTTGCGCGTTCCCGACGCCCCGCCGGAGTGCCACCAGTTGAGACCGCCGGACACGGGCGTCAGCCGCCACGTCAGGCCCACATAGGGGCCGGTGGCCGGATGAACCGCCGGCGTAGGCCGCGCGGTCATCGTGGCGATCGTGGCGGGAGTGAGCAGCGCCGTCCCGCGCCGCCCTTCAATCGCCAGCAGAAACCGCGCCACGTCGATGGCGCTACCCACCAGCCCTCCATAAGAATCCGAGAAATCCACCCGCCAGTTATACGGCCGCGCCGCCGGCAGCGTTACTCCCGGGGCTCCGGCAGTGGTGGACAGCGGGGCGCCGGGATAGTCGTAGTAGCGAACCTCGTCGGGCAGCCGCTGACTCAACAGGTTGCCCCCAATGTCCACGTTGAACGCTCCCGCCGGATGTAGCGTCCGCTCATTGACGGCGTCGAGGTACTTCTTACCCGTCACCTTCTCGATAATCCGCCCCAGTAACTGATACGCGCTGTTGCCGTAGGCGTACTTCGTGCCGGGCGCGAAATCCAGCCGCTGGCTCATGATGTAGCGCGACATGAGGTCGATGGTTACCGGCGCGTTGTCGAACAGGCGCGACGCCGTGTTGTAGTACAGAACATGGTCGTTTTCGATTTCGCGGTCGAACCCGGCGGTGTGCTGGAGCAACTGGCGCACCGTCACCTGCGCCATGCGCGGGTCGGGCGGCGGCGTGGAGGTGGGTGCAAGGTCAGGCAGATAGGTCATGAAGGGACGCGACAGGTCGATTCTCCCTTCCTGAACCAGCCGCAGCGTCGTGACCCCGGTCACCGTCTTCGAGATACTCGCCACCCGGAAGCGCGAGTCCGGACGGACAGGCGTCCCCGCCTCGCGGTCGGCGAACCCGAACCCGCGCGCGTAGATCAGCCGGCTGCCGTCGAGAATCGCCACTGCCGCGCCGGGCACCGCCCACTTCTCCATCACCCGCCGGATCGCCGTCTCGTACGGCAACAGTTGCGGCACTTCTTTGCCGGTCATCGGGATCTGTTGTCCCAACAGCCCAGCCGCCCCGGCCATCGCCAGTAGCAGAGTTCGCAGCGTCATCGCGGAATTTCCCTCCTGGTAAGCTATGGCGACAAATCTCGGAAGACCGCATCAGGCATCCGGACCCAGACGATCCCTCTGCCGGCCGCCACGTCGTCTCAGCAGCATCCCACTCACCCCGGCAACAACCAGGAACGCCGTGGCTGGCTCCGGCACGGGCGCAGGTGCAGGCGGGTTGTGGGTGACCAGCAAACGCAGACCGGTTCCCGTCGTGGGGATGTCCATCGCAATGGAGCCGTCGGGCGTGGCGGCGATACTATACAGCGAGAAGGACCAGGAGTTCAGTTCCTCGCCGAAAGTGACAGGGATTGTGAGGCTGCCGGTGAGCCGTTCGGGGACGTTGAAGAACGGCCCCAGGAAGGGGGATAAGCCGAAACGGCCGTTCACGGAGGCGGAGACTTGAACAAGGCGCGAGATCAGCCCGCTGCTCACGAAATCCCAGTCGAAGGTTACGCTGTTGGCCCACAGCGGACCGCTGCCGCCGCCGGAAATGGATTCGTTGACGGTCGCCCCATCCTTGGTGCCGAAGGAACCGAAGCATTGAACTCCGGTGACGTTGGGCGCCGGAGCCAGCGCCGTGCAACCCGACGGCGCCGTGAAGATGGCGCCGGCCATTGCCGTGGCGGAGCAGATGGCGGACAGAGTGATGGCTTTCATCCAGAACGTCCGCAATTTGGCGCGGAAGCCGCGCCCCACCACCAGCAGCAGCGCCGCGGCGGTGAGCGCGGCGGTGCCCGGTTCCGGCACCGGCGCAGGCGCGGACGCCGGCGGCTGATGGTCCGCCAGAAGCCGGAAGCCGATCCCATCCAGCGGCGTCTCCAACGTTTGCGAACCAGGGACGCTCGGAATCGACTCCGCCTGAATACTCCACGAAGAAAGAACCTCGCCGGGCGTGTATGGCAGCGTCAGGCTCCCCGCATAGCGCTCTGAGAATAAGTCGAAGCGAGGATAAATTTGGGAATCGGAGGTTCCGTTCACTGCGACAAGCAGCACGGGTATCGACCCTAACCCATTCGCCTCCACCACGAAATCCCACTCAAACGTCACCGTGTCGGCCCACAGCGGCCCAGACCCGGTACCGGCGAACGACAAGGAGGCTGTGTCTACTTGGGGGCTCGAAGTGTCTGAGCCGTAACACTGCACGCCTTCCCCGTTGGGCGGCGGCTGGATGGCCGTGCAGCCGGCCGGAGCATTGAAGATCGGGGCAGCCGCGGCCGTTGGGGCCAACCCGGCCAGCAGGGCCAGTCCGGCAAACAAGATCGTTGGGATCGCGCGCATTGTCATTGAATTGTCCTCGCTTGAGAGGACTGGCGACAAACGCGCGAAAACTGCCTCAGCGTTTCTGGCCCGCCAGCGCCTCCAGCCGCGCCCGGCGTTTCGCCCCCGCGGGCAGCAGTTGGCCGTATGCTTCGAGCGCCAGCCTTGCCAACCGGGCGGCTTCCCCCCCATTTCCACCCGCCTGCGCGCACTCCGCCTTGTACAAGTACTGGTTCCCCTGCCACGTGCGCGGTAACTGTTCCTTGGTCAACCGGTTCACCTCTTCGTACAGCCGCAGCGCCTCGCCGCACCCGTCCGCCTTGGCTAGCACCTCT